>JANYBX010000422.1 GCA_025360615.1 Opitutia bacterium | reverse complement strand
CCTTTTCGACGAGGTCGCTCAGCGTGTAGTAGTTGCCCTTGCTTTTGCTCATCGTCGTGCCTTCGACGAGGAGGTGTTCGCTGTGATACCAGTGGTTCGCGAAGGTGGTGCCGTTGCAGCACTGGCTTTGCGCAATCTCGTTTTCGTGGTGGGGAAACAACAGGTCCACGCCGCCGGTGTGGAGGTCGATGGTTTCGCCGAGATGTTTTTTGATCATCGCGCTGCACTCGATGTGCCAGCCGGGGCGGCCCTCGCTGGCGCCGGCGGGGCCGGGCCATTTCACGTCGCCGTCTTCCTCGGGCTTGTAGGCTTTCCAGAGGGCGAAGTCGGAGACGGAGTCCTTGTGGTCGGCGTCGGCGACAGTGTTGGTGATCTTGAGTTCGCGTTCCTTGATGCGGGAGAGCGCGCCGTAGCCGGGGAACGACTCGATCTTGAAATAGACGGAGCCATCGGCGGCGCGGTAGGCATTTCCTTTTTCCATCAGGCACTCGATCATGCTCACCTGCTCGGGAATGTGGCCGGTGGCGGTGGGCTCGACGTGAGGCCGGAGACAGTTGAGGGCGTCGCAGTCGGCGTGAAATTTATCGGTCCACTTTTTGGTGATCTCGGCGAGGGGACGTTTTTCCTTCTGCGTCTGGCCGATGGTGCGGTCATCGACGTCGGTGAGGTTGCGGACGTGTTTTACTTTGTCGGCTCCGAAGTCGAGTTCGAGGAGGCGGCGGAGGACATCGTTGACGACGAAGGTGCGGAAATTGCCGATGTGCGCGGGAGCATAAACGGTGGGACCGCAGTTGTAGAAACGGAAAACGCCGTCGCGGTGCGAAGGGGCGAGCGGCTTGAGTTTGCGCTCCAGGGAATCGAAAAGTTGGATGGGCATGGACCAGATTTGAAACCGCTAATCTTCGCCAATTGGCGCTAATAAAGAAAGGGCTGGCTACATTTTTTTGAAGATTAGCGTGAATTAGCGGGGATTAGCGGTTAACTCCGTGCCTTCCTTCCGCGCGCCATGCCCGACCCCTTCAAGCTTGATTTAAGTCAACGTCCCCGCCGCTTGCGTCGCACCGCGAGTTTGCGCGCGTTGGTCGAGGAGACGGTGTTGCGGCCGCAGGATTTTATCGCGCCGCTGTTTGTCGTCGAAGGGAAGGGCGCGCCGGAGGAGATCGCGTCGATGCCGGGCGTGTTTCGCCTGAGCATCGCCGATCTCGTGAAGGAGTGTCGGGCGTTGTGGAAACTCAAGGTGCAGGCGGTGGCGCTGTTTCCGAAGCTCGACGCGAAGCTCAAGGACGAGGAGGGCACGCAGGCGCTCAGCGAGGAGACGCTAGTGTTGCGCGCGGTGCGCGCCGTGAAAAAAGCCGTGCCGGAACTGACGGTTATCACCGACGTGGCGCTCGATCCGTATACGACTCACGGGCACGACGGCGTCTTAAACGCCGCGGGCGACGACGTGGAAAACGACCGCACCGTGGGAATTCTGGCGAAGATGGCGGTGCTGCAGGCGCGCGCGGGCGTCGACCTGGTGGCGCCGAGCGACATGATGGATGGGCGCGTGGGTGCGATTAGGAAGACGCTCGATGCGGCGGGCTTTTCGGGCACGGGCATTCTGGCGTATTCGGCGAAATTTAACTCAGCCTACTACGGGCCGTTTCGCGAGGCGGTGGGGAGTGCGCAGGCGGCGGGCACGCGGCTGCTCAGCAAGGCGACTTACCAGATGAATCCGGCGAACCGACGCGAGGCGTTGCTCGAGGCGACGCTCGATGCGGCGGAGGGCGCGGACATCGTGATGGTGAAACCGGCGGGACCGTATCTCGACATCATCCGCGAGGTGCGCGGGCGCACGCACAAGCCGATCGCGGCGTATCAGGTTTCCGGTGAGTATGCCCAGATCCAGGCGGCGGCCCGCCTCGGCTGGCTCGATCTCGCGCGGACGCGGCATGAGTCGCTGATTGCGATCAAGCGCGCGGGAGCGGACATGATCCTCACGTATTTCGCGAAGGACATGGGGCAGGCATTGCGGTGAGCTGGTTTTTATTTCGCCAGTTTTCAAACCATGAGCACTTCGACCCAAACTCCCGTCCGCGGCATCAGCCAATGGGCGGTCGCGATAATTTTCGGGCTGCTGAGCGTCGCGTTTTTGTTTCGAGGGGTTCAGTTCGGCTGGAAATGGCTCCGGCATGCGGTCGAGGGTGACACGAATTTCAAAGCCATGACGCTCTGGGCGCTGGTGTATGTCGTCGTGTGCGGCGGGATCGCGGCGGTGGCGTATTTCATGCCGCGCGAGACCGAGGGGTCTCAGAACGCCGAGCGCGGGGCTTGAAGCGAATCGCCGGGCATGAGGCGCGGGTCTTGGGCGGGATTTTTTTGCGCGAGCTTGGCGTTGAGATCGTAGGTCCGCTCATCGCGCACGAGGGCAATTTTTTCCTCCTTGGCGTAGAGGGTGAAACCGCCGGCGGCCTGGATGGCCTTGGTCATCGTGAGATCAGGCGCCCAGATGATGCGGCCGGGATGGACGACTTCTCCACCCACGTAAACGTAGCGCTCGGTGACGCTGACGGAGACATCGACGGTCGTGTAGATTTTTTTCGCGATGTAAGTTTCGCGAACCCGAGTGGAGAGTTCGGCCGGACTCGTGCCGGCGGCGGCGAGGGAGCCGATGAAGGGGAGACTGATGAGGCCTTGGTCGTCGATCTGGACCGGGTTGGTGCTGGGATCGGGCACGCCCTGCAGGACGACGGTGAGGTTGTCGCCGGGACGGAGCTGGGCGGTTTTGGTGGCCGCGGGAATCGAGGGGTTGACGCCGGTGATACCGCCGTCGGTCGCGCAACCGGCGGTGAGAACGAGCAGTGCCACGGGCAGACTGAACCGCAACGCGCGCGAGGGAAAATACATCGGGGTCTTGGTTGGCGAAACGGGATTGGAAAGCAACTCCGGGCTGGAAAAGCACGCGGTCGGCGCACAAAAAACGC
>JANYBX010000231.1 GCA_025360615.1 Opitutia bacterium | reverse complement strand
CTATCTCGGCAAGACGGTGCAGGTGATCCCGCACGTGACGAACGAGATCAAGGAGCGCATCTACTCCGGCGGGAAAGATGTGGACGTGCTCATCACCGAAATCGGCGGCACCACAGGCGACATCGAGGGGCTGCCGTTTCTCGAGGCGATGCGGCAATTCGCCCTCGAAGTCGGGCCGACCGACGTGATTTTTATCCATGTGACGCTGGTGCCTTTCCTGAAGGCGGCGGGCGAACTCAAGACGAAGCCCACGCAGCAATCCGTGGCAAAGCTCCGCGAGATCGGCATCCAACCCGACGTGCTCGTGTGCCGCACGGATCATCCGCTCGACCTCGATCTGCGGGACAAGATCAGCCTTTTTTGCAACGTCCCCGTGAAGGCCGTCATCGAATGCCGCGACGTCGATCACTCGATCTACGAGCTGCCACTCGCGCTCCAAAAAGAAGGCATGGATCAGCTCATCATCGATCTGTTCGGCCTGAAGAATCCGCCGTCGGAAAAAAATATCTGGGAGCAGATCGTCCGCCGCATCCTCACGCCGAAACACGAGGTGACGATCGGCGTCGTCGGCAAATACATCGAGCTGCAGGACGCCTACAAATCCGTTTACGAGTCGATTACGCACGCGGGCATCGCGAACAATTGTAAGGTTAACATCCGCCGGCTCGACGCCGAGGACATCGAGAAGAAAGGCGGCCTCGCGCTGCTCAAGGGCCTCGATGGGATTCTCGTGCCGGGTGGTTTTGGCGACCGTGGCACCGAGGGGAAAATCGCGGCGGCGCGGTATGCGCGCGAGAAAAACATTCCCTATTACGGGCTTTGCCTCGGCCTGCAGATCGCCGTAATCGAGTATGCGCGCAACGTCCTGAAGCTCGCCGGCGCGAACAGCACGGAGTTCGATCCGGTCGCGGTGCATCCCGTCATCAACATGATGGAGGAGCAGAAAAAAATCATCGATAAGGGCGCGACGATGCGGCTCGGCAGCTACGAGTGTGCGCTCACGCCGGGCACGCACGCGGCGCGGGCCTATGGAGCGGAGAGCATTCGCGAGCGGCACCGCCACCGCTTCGAGGTGAACAACGCCTACGTCGGCCAGCTCCAGCGCGCCGGCATGATTGTGAGTGGCATCAATCCGCGGCGAAATCTCGTCGAGATCATCGAGCTCAAGGGTCACTCGTGGTTCGTCGCGGTGCATCCCGTCATCAACATGATGGAGGAGCCGAAAAAAATCATCGATAAGGGCGCGACGATGCGGCTCGGCAGCTACGAGTGTGCGCTCACGCCGGGCACGCACGCGGCGCGGGCCTATGGAGCGGAGAGCATTCGCGAGCGCCACCGCCACCGCTTCGAGGTGAACAACGCCTACGTCGGCCAGCTCCAGCGCGCCGGCATGATCGTGAGCGGCATCAATCCGCGGCGAAACCTCGTCGAGATCATCGAGCTCAAGGGGCATCCTTGGTTCGTGGCAGTGCAGTTTCACCCGGAGTTTCAATCGAAGCCGGACAAGGCGCATCCGTTGTTCGCGGCGTTCATTGCGGCGACGATCAGGCACAAGGCCGGCGGCGCAAAAGCGAAACCGGGCGCGCCCACGCGGGTAAAAGCCGTGAAGCCGGCGAAGAAAAAATAATCGCGTGCTCTTCGATCCCAAGAAACTCCTGCTCATCGCGGGGCCGTGCTCGCTCGAAAACGAGCGCGTGTGTCGCGCGGTTGCCGAGACGTTGGTGGCCATCGGGCGCGCGCAGCCGGAGCTGAAAATTATTTTCAAGGGCTCCTTCGACAAAGCCAACCGCACCTCCCTCGGCGGCGCGCGCGGCACGGGCATCGACGAAGGTCTCGCGCTGCTGGCGATGGTGAAAAAGGATTACGGTTTCCCCGTGCTCACGGATGTCCACGAGACCGGCCAGATGGCGGCGGTGGCGGCGGTGTGCGACGTGATCCAAATCCCGGCGTTTCTCTGCCGGCAGACGGATTTGCTGCTCGCGGCGGCGGCGACGGGGCGCGTGGTGAACGTGAAGAAGGGCCAGTTTCTCTCGCCGCAGGAAATGGTTCACGTCACCGGAAAATTGCGCGAGGGAAACGCCACGGAAATCTGGCAAACGGAGCGCGGCACGACTTTCGGTTACCAAAACCTCGTCGTGGACATGCGCTCGTTTTCGATCATGCGGCGGAACGGTTTTCCGACGGTGTTCGATGCCACGCACGCGGTGCAATTGCCCGGCGCCGGCGGCGGTAAGAGCAGCGGCGAGCGCGAATTCGTGCCGCCGCTCGCGAAGGCGGCGCTCGCAGCGGGAGCGGACGGACTTTTTATCGAGACGCATCCCGACCCGGCGAACGCGATCAGCGACGGGCCGAACATGATTCCGCTGGCCGAGCTGCCGGCGTTGCTCGCGCAGTGCGTGGCGATTTGGAAGACGGTCCGGGCGTGACGATTCCCGCCATTGACCACGCCGCACCCGGTCGCACACTCGCCGAAAATCTCAACCCACTGATGGAAACTTTTCTCATCGACGTGCCCGTGCCTTCCATGGGCGCGACCGTAAGTGAACTCACCGTCGTCAGCCTCAAGGTCAAACCCGGCGAGGTCGTCGCCAAGGGGCAGAAAATCGCCGAACTCGAGAGCGACAAATCCATCTTCGAATATGAGTCGCCCGCCGATGGCACGGTGCGCGCGTTGCCCGTGAAGCCGGGCGAGGTGTTGCAGTCGGGCGCGTTGTTCCTGCGTTTGGAAACGAAGGATGAAAGCCTGCGTCATCTGGAAACAAAAACGGCCCTCGACGTGTCCGCCAGCGCCACGCCCAAACCGGCCGCCGCCCTCGTCTGGACGCCGCGAGCCACGAAGCTGGCGCAGGAAGCCGGGCTCGATCCGGCGGCGATCACCGACATCGGGGCGACCGGCCCCGGCGGGCGTGTGTCGGGCGATGATGTCGCGCGCTATTTGGCGGCGCGGAAAAGCTGAATTTATCCCGCGCTCCCCTTCGTTTTGAACATGACTGAAACTGTCTGCATCGCCGGCGTGGGTCACGCGGCTCCCGCCGCCATCCGCGCCAACAGCGAAATTTTGAAGGCGTTTCCGCATCGCACGGAGGATGAAATTGTGCGGCTGACCGGCATCCGCGAGCGGCGCTACGCGGCGGACGACGAGAGCGCGACCGATCTCGCGGTGACGGCCGTGCAGCACGCGCTCACGCAGGCGGGCATGACGGCGGGGCAGATCGACGGCATCATCATGGCCACGCTCATGCCGGACCAGCCGGTGCCCGCGATGGCGAGCGATCTGGCGCGGCAGCTCGGCATCCCGCGCGTACTGGCGTTTGATCTGAATGCGGCGTGCTCGGGCTGGCTCTATGCGCTCGAGGTCGGGCGGGCCTTCATCAAGGCGGGCACGGCGAAAAACCTGATCGTGGTCACGGCGGAGTTGTTGTCGCGCATCACGAATCCGCAGGACCACGAGACGGCGTTTCTCTTCGGCGACGGCGCGGGTGCGGCGATTTTGACGGACGGCCCGGGTGGCCACCGCCTGCACCGCATGGGACTCGGCGGCGATGCGGACCAGTTCGAGGCGATCCAGCGGACGGGCGGCGGAGCGCGGATGCCGTGGCCGGTGGGCGAGGACGGCCACAGCAAACATTTTTATCTCCAGATGAACGGCACCTCGGTGTTCAAGCACGCGGTGATCGGTTTCGCGGAGCAAATCGAGCAAACCCTCGCGCGGGAAAACCTGAAGCCCGGCGACATCGCGTGGGTGGTGCCGCATCAGGCCAACGAGCGCATCCTGAAGGCGGTGAGCAAACGCGTGGGCATTCCCTACGACAAGTTCGTGGTGACCATCGGCAAATACGGCAACACGAGCGCCGCGAGCGTCTCGATGGCGCTGGGCTGGGCGGCGGAAGAGGGCATCTTCGCCGACGCGGACAAGATTATTTTTTGCAGCGTGGGCGCCGGGCTGACATTTGCCGGCGGGCTGCTGGTGTGGTGAGGGCGCGGAGAGTCATCGGACGGTAGGGCGGGTTATCCCTTACCTGCCGCTACGACTCGGCGCACCTGACGGCGGAATTCAACCGGCGCGTGAGGGATAACGCGCCCTACCTCCGCGCTCAGAGCGCGAGCAACGCCTGCACCTCGGGCTTATTGAGGTTGTCCTTGGTGACGACCACGAAATCGGTGTGCGTGACAGGAGTGACGGGTTCGCCGTTCAGCAACGCCACCGCGCACGCGACGCCTTTGGCCGCGATGTCCTGGGGCAGTTGCGCGACCCAGCCTTGCAACGCGCCGGACTCCAGCGCGGCGGCGACCTCGGGATTCAGATTAAAACCGAAACCGACGAGTTTGACCTCACCCGGCGGCCTTTTTTCCTGGAGGACGCGGAGCATCGCGAGGGTGCCGGGCGTGCTGGAGGCGAGGATGCCCTTCACGTGCGGGTAGGTGGCGAGCAACAGGCTGGCTTTCTCCGGCTCGGCGCCTTTTTCGGTGCTGGAGAAAAATTCACCGTGGATCGCCGCCTTCGGACGGGTGTCGTGCAGGCTGCTGAGCGCACCCATCTCGCGCTGGCCGGTGGCACCGCCGTTTTGCGTGTGCTTGAAGAGGCAGAGTTCGTCGGTTTCGCCGACCAGAGTGGAGAGCAGCTGCCCGGCAGCGACGCCCGCCGCTTGGTGATCGGTGGCGACGAACACGGAAGCCACATCCCCGCTGAGCGGCGAATCGATGACGACGATTTTCACGCCCTTGGCGGCGAGTGCGGCGACGGGTGCGGCGAGCGCCTCCTTGTTACTGGGCGCGATGACGAGGGCGGTGATGCCTTGGGCGGCGAGGGCGTTGAGCATCTGGATTTGCACCGACACATCGGTCTCCGATACCGGCGCTTTCACGAGGATCTCGACGCCGAGTTTCGCGCCGGCGGCGAGCGCGCCTTTTTCCGCGGCGCTCCAGAAGGCGGTGCGACCCTTGAGTAACACCCCAATTTTGGGAGGGGCAGCGAGTGCGCCGGGAGCCATGAGGCCGAGCAGCGCAGTGGTGAGCGAGAGGCGGAGGAGGGATGCGCGCATAATTAGGGAAGGGCTGGTGAGTTGTTATCGGCACTTGGCCGCGCAGGTTTAGGAAAATGCCAGCGACGGGCGGTAGGGGCAGCAGTCAAAAAAAGCAGGGTTTATCCCTCAGGCACGAGGTGGCGGGGCCGGCGTGGGAGGTGGATCGCCCCTTGTCATGAAGCGGAGCGGTGTTACCCGTATGTGCTCTCATGAACGCTCCCGTGCAGAATCACCCGGCACCGCAGCGCGGTGGCCCGGCCCTGCGCTCGATGCGATGTCGCGAGCGGGAAATCGCGCTGGGCGGCGAGCCTCTGCTGGTGGGTATCGTCAACGTCACGCCGGATTCGTTTTTCGACGGGGGGCGTTTTGCGGCGGTCGATGCCGCAGTCGCGCATGGCGTGCGACTCGTCGGGGAAGGCGCGGCGATGCTGGATATCGGCGGGCAATCGACGCGGCCGGGCTATCGGGAAATTTCCACCGAGGAGGAAATTGCCCGCGTCGTGCCGGTGATCTCCGCTTTGGCCCAGCAGGTGAACGTGCCGCTCTCGATCGACACCTATCAACCGGCGGTCGCCGGCGCGGCGCTGGAAGCCGGCGCGCACGTGGTGAACGATATCCACGGATTTCAGCGCAGCGGGGAACTCGCCACGCTCACGGCGCAGTCGGGCGCGGCGGCGATCCTGATGCACAACGAGGAAAATTTTCGCGATCGGCCCGGCGACGTGATGGAGAACATCGCGACTTTCTTTCGGCGTTCGCTTGAACTCGCGGCGCAGGCGGGCGTGGACGCCGGGCGCATCATTCTCGACCCCGGCATCGGCTTCGCGAAGAGCCACGCGCAAAACCTGGAAATCCTTGCGCGGCTCGGCGAGCTGCGCGCGCTGGGTTTTCCGCTGCTGCTCGGGGCTTCGCGGAAATCGGTGATCGGCAACGTGCTCACCCTCCCGGCCGAAGAACGCCTCGAAGGCACGCTGGCCACGACGGCGCTGGCGGTGTGGCAAGGCGTCGAGTTTCTCCGCGTGCATGACGTGGGCGCGAATTTGCGCGCCGCGCGCATGGCCGCCGCGATCCGTCGCGCCTCCGCTCTCTCATGAACGCCCGCATTCATCTCAAGAACATGGTTTTTTATGGCTATCACGGCGCGCTCGCCGCGGAGAACACGCTTGGGCAACGATTTTTTATCGATCTCGTGCTCACGCTCGACATCGCCGAGGCGACGCGCACCGACGATCTCAACGCCACCGTCGATTACGTGAAAGTTCACGCCATCTGCCGCGAGATCGTGGAGCACGAGCGCGTGAAACTGCTCGAGACGCTGGCGAATCACCTGCTCGACCGAATCCTCGCGGCGTGCCCGCGCGTGATCGAGGCCGAGATCATCATCAAGAAACCGTCGGTGCCGATGGGCGGCGTGCTCGACTACGTGGCGGTGGAAACCAGCAAGCAGCGTGAAAACGGCGTTCCTCGGGCTGGGCAGTAATCTCGCGGACCGCCCCGGGATTTTGCGCGCGGCGGTGGAGCGGCTGCGGCTCGATCCGCGCGTGCGGGTGGAGCGGATTTCCTCTGTCTACGAAACGAAACCGGTGGGCGGCGTCGCGCAGGCGGATTTTTTGAACCTCGTCGTCGAGATCGCGACGACGTGTTCGCCGGAGGAGCTGCTGGCGACGACGCGGCAAATCGAAAACGCGCTCGGCCGCGAGCGCCGCGAACGCTGGGGGCCGCGCACGCTCGACATCGACGTGCTGTGGTTCGACGGCGTGCGGAGTGACGACGCGACGCTGACGCTGCCGCACCCGCGGATGAAGGAGCGAAGCTTCGTCCTCACGCCGCTGGCGGAAATTGCGCCGACACTGGAGCTCGACGGGGAACGCGTCGATGTGCTCGCCGCCAGACTGGATCGCAGCGGCCTTAGGTGCGTGGGTAATTTGGGCCAGTCCGATGTAGGAGCGGCGTTACGCCGCGATGAGCGATGTGGCCCGTTGGAGATTTCAGACGGAGAATCGCGGCGTAAAGCCGCTCCTACAGTTTCGAGCGATGCGTCGACCGGCGTGGTGGTGCGGGAACTCGCCGGCGTGCTACCACCGGAGAAATTTTTCGAGAGTTTGGCGGAGCGAAGCGGAAGCTTTTTCCTCGATAGCGGCCTCGAGGGCGGAGGGCTCGGGCGATTTTCGTTTATCGGGTTTGATCCCTTTCTGATTTTTCACGCAAAGGGCGGAACGATCACTTTGACGACGGTGACGGGCCGCGAAGCTTTCCAAGGCGATGCGCTGGCGGAGTTGAAGAAGTTGTGCGAAAAATTTCGCCGGCCACCGAGCGTGGCGGACGAAGATGCGGCGGAGATTCCGTTCTGCGGAGGGGCCGTGGGCGGATTTTCGTATGAGTTCGGCGCGAGGCTGGAAGGCGTGCAGAGCCGTTCGCCGGATGATTTGGAAATGCCGGATGCGCAGTTTGGTTTTTATGACGGCGTGCTGGCATTCGAGCGGGAAAGCGGGCGCGCGTTTGCCGTGGCGAATCCGGTGGAGGCGGCGAGCGCGGATGAAATTTTGGCGCGGCTGGAACGCGCGGTGAGCGAGTCCGGGGTGGGGCGCGTTATCCTTAACGCGCCGGTTGCGTTCAGCGGTCCCGGTGGATCCGAGTCGCAGCGGCGGGTTAGGGATAACCCGCCCTACCTCGAGCCGCAGGCGAATTTCTCGAAGGAGGAATACCTACGCGCCGTCGAGCGGATCAAAGACTACATCGCGGCGGGCGATGTCTATCAGGTGAACTTGGCGCAGCGCTTTGAGGCGC
>JANYBX010000218.1 GCA_025360615.1 Opitutia bacterium | reverse complement strand
CCAGCCGGGCGAGCTTGCCGTCGGGCAGGACCAGATTGTCGAAGACCAGCCAGCCGTAGTAGTCGGAGAGAAATGGATAATAAATGCCGTCCTTGTAGGCGCGATGGTTGCTCAGCGCCCGGCGGAGATTGCCCCGGCTGCCGGGATAACTGAGGCCGTCGCCCTCGATGCGCGGCGCATACACGTAGTCGAGCGCCGCATTCAGCGCGGCTTTGTCGGCGAGGCCGCGCACCGTGAAAAACCCGGGGAGAATGAGCGCGCAGAGCAAGCCCGTGAAAATGACGCGGCGTTGGTCCCCGCCGATCGACGGACTGTGCCGGGCTTGGTTCAGCAGATAAAGATGCAGAATGAAAAGCAGGGTCGGCGTCAGGACGAGAAATCCGGCGCCCATCGCCAGCACCGCGAAAATGGAGAGCGGCGTGTAAGGCAAAAAGACGACGAAGAAATAGAGCGAAAAAGGAAACGTCGCGCAGAGCAGGTTGAAACTTAGGCGCGGCCGGCGCTCATGGTTGAACGAGGCGAAGAACAGGATCGCGGCGTTCGCCACCACCAGCACGTAAACTTCCCACGCTTGAAAATCCACGGGGAATGGAATGCTGCGATTCAGCAACAGCCCACCCAGCGGCAGACCGAGCGCGAAGAGTAAAATCGCCACGCGCTGACCCATCACCCTCCCGCCGCGCAGGCCGCGCAAACCCACCATGAGCGCGCGGATAATTCCCACGAACATCACCAGACCCAGGACGACCGCGACCGTCACCGCGATCACCACCGCCGCGCTCCCGAGCCGCTCGAACACCGAAAAACCCACGCCAAAAACGTAGAGGAGCACCGGCGCGCCCACGGCCAGACCGAGATGGATCGCGATGCTCTTTCCTCGCGCCGCCCCCGCCGGCCTCGCGCACGCCAAATGAAGAATCCCCAGAAAAAGTGGCAGCATCGCGAAAGCGAATTGGTTGAAAAGCAGGCGCTCGGGCGGATAGATCCACGAGGTGACGCTTCTCGGCAAAATTTCGTCCATCGAACTCAAGACGAGCCCGAGGTAGGCGACCTGAACCAGAATCGCCGGCAAACCCCACGCGGGATTGCGGCCCAGCGTCGATTCACCCCGCTGGCTTTGCGTTCGCGTCACCACGTAGAGCGCCACGCCCATGAGCAAATCGCCCGCGCCGGCCAGCCCGAGCATCAGGGCTTTGCCGCGCTGGACGGCATCCATGTTTCCCTCAATGAGCCAATAGCCCTGTGCGTTGAGCAGCAGCAGCACCGCGAGGGGCAGCGCCCAAAGCCAGAGAAACACCGCCGGGCCCGCGAGCACCGACGGCAGCAGCGATGGTTCATCTTTCAACTCAGGAGCGGGAAGCGGTGCGGGTGTGTCCATGGTGTTCGAGGAGGAGATTGAGCGCGATGAGCGACGGTAAAAAGACGGCCGCACCCGTGAGCATGTGCGCGAAATGCCCATACGAAGCCGGCAGCAGCGGGATCACCCAACGGTGCGCTTGCACGACCGTGACGATGCGCAGCGAGTTGACGAAAATCGTGAGCAGCCCCGCCGCCGGCAATCCAACCAGAATCGCAATCCCGATAGATCTTCCGCGCTGCACGAGTTGCCAGCCGAGGAGCGCGAGCAGGATCAGAAAATAATCCGCGCCACTACAGGCCTCGGTCACCACGGCGGGCATCCCGCCCACCGACAACACCCAGCCGCCGTCTCCGCGCCGGGCGCCGACCCCGGTGAAAACGCCCGCGAGCCCGGCCGCCCCCGCCGCCAAAAAATCCAGCTCCAGCCGCGGAATCACCTTCAACCAGAGTTTACCCGCCAGCACGGCGCCGAGCACTGACACTGCGGCGCGGCAATTCACGCCCACCCAGAGGATGCTGCTGCGTTGAAAGCGAATCATGCCTCACACTCTGCCGCACCCGCGTGAGGTGAGGATGAAGCGAGGATGAAGTCCCCGTGAAATCGCGCGCGGGGACGCGAGCCGCCCGCCAATTCTACTCCGTTAACTGTGGGCGCATATAAGATGCACGCCAAACTGAGATGCGCCCATTAAATGTGATCCTTTTTCCGAGGAGGTTTTCGCGAGGAAAATAACGGAGTAAAACTAGACCGGCCTCCCGGCCCCGGCCTGCTCCAGCCACACCGCGCGCAGTTTGTGCGCGGCGAGCTTCGGCTGCCGGTCGCGCGTGAAGACGCCCTTGCGGTTCACCGCCACGCGCGTGATCGACTGCGAGGTCTTGAAATCCGCAAACGCCCAGACATGCGCGCCGATCACCCACGGTCGGCGGCGGGCCTCGTGATACTGCGCCAGAATAATCTCCGCCTGGTATTCCTCGGAAAACATCTCCGCCGGCTCCAGGTGGAGGCCTGCCACGGCGTCCGCGCCGAATTCCGCGAGTAGCAGGGGTTTTTTAAACGCCGCGCGAAACCGGTCGAGGCACGCGCTGAACGCCGCGAGCGATTCCGCGATTTGCCCGGGCTGTTCATACCAGCCGTAATATTTGTTGAGGCACACCACGTCGTAGCAGTCCATCGGCCGGTTGTTTTCCGGCTCGCGGTGCGCCACGTAGGTGAGCGGACGCGTCGGGTCTAGCGCGCGGGCCTCGGCCGCGAGCGCGCGGAAAAACGCCTCGCCCTCCGCCGTGTCGATGTCGGGCTCGTTAGCCAGGCTCCACAGCACGACACTCGGGTGATGCCGGTCCCGCTCGATCATGGCGCGCACCACGCCGCGCGCGCGCGCGCGCACCTCCGCGCCATACATCCGCGCGTTCAGCCCGACGAACGGAGTCTCCGCGATCACCAGCACGCCGTGGCGGTCGGCGAACTCATACCATTCCTCCGCGTAAGGATAGTGCGAGGTCCGGAAGGAATTCGCGCCGACCCAGCGGAGCAGGTCGAAATCCCGAACGACCACGGGCGGCACCAGGCCGCGACCGGCGACGGCGAAGTCCTCGTGTTTGCCGAATCCCTTGAAAAAGACGGGCCGGCCATTCAGGAGGAACTCGTCTCCGCGCACCTCGACCGTCCGCACGCCAAAGGTTTGTTCGTAGCAATCCACCACCGCGCCTCCCTCGCATAGCGTCACCCGCGCGCGATATAGTTCAGGGCGGCCGATGTCCCAAAGCCGAGGCTTTTTCAAAACGGCATGGAGGACGGCGCCGCTGACCGGGCCGATGTCCACCCGCTGGGTAACCCCTTCGATTTCGAGCAGCAAATCCCTCTCCGCCCCGGTGGATGCGGAGCAACCGACCTCGATTTCGAGCGCCGCTTCACTGCCGTCCGCCGCCACATGGGCCGTGACGACCAGCCGCTCGAGCCGCGAGGCCGTCGGCGTGAGCTGCAACCCGACCGAGCGCGGCAGGCCGGAAAATGGGAAAAAATCGTAGGTGACCGCGGGATAGCTGTTGTGAAACCCCACGCGCTCCTCGCCCTCCTGCAAACGCGCGGGCGGAAAATCCCAGGGGTCGAGCGAACCGTCGACTTCGATCACGAGCAGGTTTTCCGCGCCGGGGCGCACGAGCTCGCCCAAGTCGCATTCGAACGGCAGACAGCCGCCCCGATGCGCGCCGGCAGGGCGGCCGTTGAGCCAGACGCGGGCGTGGCGCTGCGCGCTGCCGACGTGTAGCCAGACGCCGCGCGCGGCCCAGCCGGCGGCGGCGTAGAAGCGCGTCTGATACCAGCCGCGGCCGAAAAAATGCAGTAGGTCGGAACGCTGCTCGTTCCAACTGCCGGGCACGGCGAGTTCACACTCGGCGGCAAAGCCCGCGGGCCAGCCGGCGCTTTCGCCGCTGCCGTCGGGATCGCGCCGAAATTGCCAGAAGCCGTCGAGCGAGACGGTCTCGCGCACGGCGTTACGCTGAGGTTTAAGCATGGGAGCGGAGGTTCGGCGCCGGTCAGCGCTTCAGGTGCCGGTCGAAAAAGCCGAGCACCAGGGGCCGCAGATCGCGCTGGGCCGGCTGGAGGTCGAAGGTGTGCGGCGCGCCGGCGACAATCACGAGTTCGTGCTCGACCCCGGCTTTCCCGAGTGCGGCGGCGAATTCGCGCGAGCGCTCGACGTCGACCGTGGAGTCGGCTGTGCCATGGATGACGAGAAACGGCGGATTGCTGCGGTCCAGGTAGCTGAGCGGTGAAGTGGCCAGGTCGCTCTGCGAGTCGAGGGGCCCGAGGGCGAGTTGGATCGGGCCGTAGAGATCGACGACCGCACTCACGTGCGCGGAATCGTCGGAGGCGTGTTCAGGCACATCGAACGGCGCGGCGCGGCCCGTGACTCCGAGGAGCGATGCGAGATGGCCGCCGGCCGAGCCACCGATGACGCCGATGTGCGCGGCGTCGAGACCGTAGCGGTCCGCATTGGCGCGGAGCCACCGGACGGCCGACTTCGCATCGCGAATATTTTGTGGCCACGAGGCGCGTGGGTTTTCCTTTGGCGCGAGATGATAGTTGATCGTGAGCGCAGCGTAGCCGTGCTCCGCGAGCGTGGTGCAGATATTGATTTCACGCTTCGCGCCTTTGTCGCCGCTGATCCAGCCGCCGCCGTGAATCACGAGCACGACCGGAACGCGCACGCCGGCGGAGAGCGCGGCAGGCAGATAGAGGTCGGCCTTCTCCGTGCGGTCTTCACCGAGATACGAGAGGTCGCGAATAATTTTGGGTTCAGCGCTCGCCGCCGTGGCAAACACGAGTGAGGCCAGAAAATGCTTTAGCATCGGGTGAGATCAGTTTTGGCCGGGCGGCCGCCGCGACGGGCGTAGACCAGCAGCGCCGCGCCGACGCTCCACAGGAAGAGGGCGCAGGCGCCGATGCCGACGCGGCCGATCGGCGGATTCGGAATCAGCAGGAGGCACGTGATAAAACCGCCGTAGATGCAGGCGATGATCCCGAGGATCCGGGCTTGCGCGGGGGTGTTGTCGCCGCCGACTTCCTTTTCAAAATCCACCGGCGTCGCCATGCGGCGGAAAAATTCCTCGGTGCTGCGTTCATAGGCGCCATCGGGGAGCGGTCGGTGAAAGAGACGCGTGGCGAAGAAGAACAACATCGTCAGCGGCACGCCCACGAGGTGCGTGATCACGAATTTGTTCGAGATGAGATACGGGTAGATGCTGGAGCCGAGCACGGGCTCAAGCAGCGCTCGGCCCGCAGCGGTCGGCACGAAAAGATAGCAGAAGGCCGTCGTCAGCATGCCAAAGAGCGTCGTCGCCCAGCCGGCCCAGCGGGGGACGTTTTTGACGAGCATGCCGAGGAACATCGGGATGGAGAGCGGCACGCCCAGGTAGGCATTCATATAGAGAAACGCATCGAAGAGCGAAACCTTCGAGGCCGACACCATCGCGAGCGCGAGCCCCGTGATGAGCACGCCGAAGACGACGGTCGCGATCTCGCCGGCGAACACCAGCTCGCGGTCCTTCGCGCCGGGCCGCAGGAGCGGCTGGTAGAAATTCTTGACGAAGAAGCCGGCGTTTTTGTTCAACGCCACGTCCATGCTCGCGATCGTGGCGGAGAACATGCCCGCGATCATGAGGCCGATCAGGCCGCTCGGGAGAACTTTGAGCACGACGGCGATGTAGGCCGCCTCGCCGGGAATCCGCATGAGCGAGTGCTCGCGTAAATCCGGCACGAGCGTGAACGCCGCCAGCGGCGGGATGAACCAGATAAACGGCATCACCACGTAACCGAGGAGCGGGATGAGCGACGAACGCCGCGCGTCCCGGCCGTCCTTCGCCGCGATATATTTCGCCGCGTAGGTGATGTTGTTCTTCATGTAGCTCGCGCTGATCAGGCCGGTGACGAGGTAGAGCCAGTCATACGGGACCGAGCCGGCGGGATGAAAAAACTGCCAGTGGCCCGCGGGGATTTGCGCGAGGAAGGCGGACGGCCCGCCCACTTTCACCAGCGTGAGCACGCTGGCCACGATGGTCACGCTGAGCAGCACGAGCAGTTGAATGAAATCGCTCGCGACGACCGCCCAGTTGCCACCCAGGAGCGCGATAAAAACGACGACCGCCCCCGTGATCCCGATGACCTGCGTCGGCGGAAAATTAAAGGCCGACGAGAGAATCACCGAGAGGCTGACCATCCACACCGCCGCGATGCCGAGTGAACTCGCGAAGTAGAGCCAAGTGAAAAACTGTTCGTTGACGCGGCCGAAGCGCAGCCGGATGGCATCCATGGCGGTGACGAGGCGGAGCTGGCGGAAGCGCGGGGCAAACCACGCGTAGCTCACGACAAAGCCGAGGATGTCGATCGCGAAAAAGCCGAAGATCAGGATGCCGTAGGTGTAGGCGATGTTGGCCGCTCCGGTGAAGAGCCAGCAGCTGAAATTCGAGATAAAGGAGCTGCCGCCGAGCATCCACCACGCCATGCGGAAACCGCCGGCGAAGTAGTCGTTGCTGCCTTTGCTGAAACGGCGGAAGACCCAGCCCATCGAGGCGAGGAAGAGCAGGTAAATCCCGATGATGACGGTGTCGTAAATTGAGATCAAAGGCCGAACGAGGGGTGCGTCAGAGTGAGGGATGGAGGAGGCCGGAATGCCAGCCGCGTTGCCGGAACGACACGCTGGCAGGCCGCGCGCGTCGCAGGCGAACGCCCGGGAGGTGTAGCCTACACCATTCCCGGCCTCGCGCCTGTTCGTGCCGCCGCAACACTGCGCGCCCCAGGCCCCTGATGAACCGACGACTCCACGCCCTTTACCTCATGGATGACGAAGTGCTCCCGATGGTCTACGGACCCGCGGAGCAGCGGCAGTTGGCGGACCTCGCCTCCTTCGCGAATCCGCCGTTCTCCGCGAAAACGCTGCGGGACTACCGCGGGGATTTGGACGCCGTGGAGGCGATTTTTTCCAGCTGGGGCATGCCGTGGTGCGATGATGCGCTCTTGGCGCGATTGCCCGCGTGCAAGATCATTTTCCACGCGGCGGGGACGGTGCGGACCTTCGCCACGCCCGAGATGTGGCGGCGCGGCGTGCGGCTCACGAGCGCGGCGGAGGCGAACGCCATCCCCGTGGCCGAATACACGATGGCGGCCATCGTGCTTTGCCTGAAGCATGCGTGGCAGCGGCTGCTCGAGCTGAGGGAGCAACGCGAATCCCACCGGCACGAGGCGACCATGCCAGGTGGGTTTGGCAGCACCGTCGGGCTGCTCTCACTTTCGCGGATCGGAAAAAAAGTCGCGGAGCGTTTGCAGGCGATGGACGTGCGCGTGATCGCCTACGATCCCGTGATCGATCCACGGATAGCCGCTGAACTGAAGGTGGAGCTGTGCCCGCTGGCGGAAATTTTCGCGCGGGCCGATGTCGTTTCCTGTCACCTGCCACTCCTCCCGGAAACGACCGGCCTCCTGCGCGCGGGGCATTTCTCGGCCATGAAACCGGGCGCTTCGTTTGTGAACACGGCGCGGGGCGACGTCGTCCGCGAGTCGGAGATGATCGCCGTTTTTCAACAGCGGCCCGATCTTTTCGCCGTGCTCGATGTGGTGCAACACGAGCCCATCGCGCCCCGCTCGCCGCTGCTCGCGTTGCCCAACGTCGTGGTGACACCGCACATCGCCGGCAGCCTCGGCCCTGAATGCCGGCGCATGGGGCGCATGATGATCGACGAAGCGCGGCGTTACCTCGCGGGCGAACCGCTGCGGGGCGAAGTGTCGGCCGCGCAGATGGCGTTCACCGCCTAGGCCTGCGCCGCCCGCATTCGGGGCGCCAGGGTTTACGCTAAAATCGCGCGGGGGTGGCCATTCGGGCGGCCCGCCCCATCGCTGCGAGGGTTCTTTCGCGGTCAGGCGCCCCCACCCCACTCCATGAAAAAAACGTCCCTTGCCCTCGTTGCCTGGTCGTTGCTCCCCTCACCGCCAACGCCGCCTGCAGCACCGCCAAATACCAGTCGCTCGGCGAGACCTATACCACGAACCAAGTCTTCCTGAACCTGATCGCCGGGCAGTATCCGAACTACCCCGATGGCAAAAAGGACAACACCCACTTCCAGGAGAACGGCGCCAAATACATTTCGGTTTTGGTGGCGGACGGGATTCGCGCCGACACGCATTCCTCGATGAAAACACTGGCAACTTTCCTGAAGTAGGCATCCGCTTTCCCACCCGCAACCAACCCCTCCCGGTGCAGTCCATTCCCTCGCTTCGCTTCGATCTCCAACGAGGCGAGTGCGTTCCCCCCCTCTGTCAGCGTCGTTCCCCAAACCCCCAACAGCAGTCAGCACCCCGCTCATGAAACTTAGAAACACATCCCTTCAAGTTACCCGGCCCGCCTTTGCCTTCCGCGCGATCGCCGCCGCGACGATCCTCGCCCTCCTCCCCACCGCCAGCTTCGCGACGACATTCTTCGTCTCCACGACGGGCAGCGACAGCAACTCCGGCACCTCGTCCTCACCGTTCAAAAGTCTCACCAAGGCACAGTCCGTCGCCTCCTCCGGCGACACGGTTTCCATTCGCGGCGGCACCTACAGCTCGTTCACCATCGCCGGCTCGGACGCCAATTATAATTTCGTCCACAACATCACCAAGAGCGGCATCACCTACGCGGCCTTCACCGGCGAGACCCCGATCTTTAATTTCTCCAGCATCACCACCGCCAAGCGCGTGGCCGGTTTCCACATCGCGAGCGGCGTGACCGGCGTCACCTTCCGCGGCTTCATCGTCACCGGCGTTCCCGTCGGTTCCCAGAAACAGTCCGAGTGTTTCCGCATCGAGGGCGCCGCCGCCTTTGACCGCGTGACCTGCCATGACAACGCCGCCAACGGCTTTTATTTCACCACGAACAGCTCCGGCTCCTGCACGAATTGCGATTCGTATAACAACATCGGGACCACCAGCGCCTCCATCGGCAACACCGACGGCTTCGGCGCGCACTCGCACGGCGTGACGTTCAGCTTCTGCCGCTCCTGGCATAACAGCGACGACGGCTACGACTGCATCTCCTCCACCTCCGCGAACACCTTCGACCATTGCTGGGCCTACAACATGACCGCCGGCGGCGATTCGAACGGCTTCAAGGTCGGCGGCTACGGCAGCGGTTCCGTCCCGAGCACGGTGCCCGTCCACACCGTCAAGTTTTGCCTCTCCGCCAATAACAACGCCCACGGCTTCTACGCCAATCACCAGCCCGGCAAGTCCGCGACCTGGACCAACAACACCGCCTACAACAATGCCGGCGGCAACTTCGACATGCTCGAACGCGTGAGCCCCACCGACGCGACCGACATCGCCGGCACGCGCGAAGTCATGCACAACAACCTCGCCTACCTCGGCACCGCCATCAAGGACTCGAACCTTTCCGCCGCGAACGAATCCAACAACTCCTGGACCAAGAGCGTCACGGTGAGCTCGGGGGATTTCCAAAGCACCGATGCCACGCAGATGGACAACGGCCGCCATTCCGACGGCACGCTGCCCACGATCACGTTCATGCACCTCGTGAGTGGCAGCGACCTCTCTGGCCTCGGCTGTTTCTGATTTTGGGAACCGCAGGAGCGGCTTCACGCCGCTCCTGCCCACCCCTCCAGCCGACCCAAATTTCGGCTCATGCTCAGAACCATCCTCGGTCTTGCTTGCGCCGCCGCATTTGCGGTCTCACTCGCGGCCAGCGCGCCACCCGCTCGCGTCAGCCTCGATCTCGGGGGCGGCGTCACGATGGAGTTCGTGCTCATTCCAGCCGGCTCATTCCCCATGGGCTCCGCCGAGGAAACCGGCGATGCCGATGAGACGCCCCAGCATCGCGTGACCCTCACGCACGCCTACTATCTCGGCAAACACGAGGTTACGCAGGAGCAGTGGACCAAGCTCATGGGGGACAACCCCAGCCATTTCAAAGGCGCGACGCTGCCGGTCGACACCGTGAGTTGGAACGACTGCCAACACTTCCTCTCCAGGCTCCGCGAGAAAACCGGCCGCGCGTGCTCCCTGCCGACCGAGGCCCAGTGGGAATACGCCTGCCGCGCTGGCACGACGACGAAATGGAATTTCGGCGACACCGACGCCGCCGTGGCCGAACACGCCTGGACCGAGTCAAACTCCGGCGGCACCACGCATCCCGTCGGGCAAAAAAAACCGAACGCATGGGGCCTCCACGATCTTCAAGGCAACCTCGGCGAATGGTGCGCCGACTGGTATGCGAATCCCTATCCAAAAGGCGATGCCACCGATCCGCTCGGCCCCGCGACCGGCCCCTCGCGCGTCGTGCGCGGCGGCGCCTGGGGCGACCATCCCAACAACGCCCGCCCCGCCTACCGCAACTGCAACGGCTCCGACGGCGCGCACGACGGCATCGGTTTCCGCTGCATGCTGCCGGTGGACGACGAAGACTCCGCGCCCCCTCAGACCGCAAAATGAAATCCCGCGCGATTTTATTTCCCTGCCTCGCGCTCGGAATCGTGACGGCCGTATTTTTTTCCGCCCGCAAAGCTGCCCCATCCCCGCACGCCTCTCCTCTCCCTGCAAACCGGCCCCGCCACCCAGCGATCTACGCCGGGCTGGTTCGTCTCTACGGTTAAGACGGAGGGCGTGTTAACTGAAAACCCACCCCGCCGCCGCGAAGGGTTAAAAATCTGCCTGAGCGCGACTCCATCCGCGCCCTGCTCGCGGCCTACCCTTTGAAAATCACTGCTCTTTTTGCGGCAGGGTATCCAAGCCGGCGAGCAGCACGCTGCGATCTTCCGGCGAGAGACCCGCCGCCTGCTCGATCAGGCGCTGCGCGCTAGCGCGATCCCGGCCGGCCCATTGCCGGGCCAGCATGGTGAGCGTGCTCTCCCGCAACGCCGGCTCGAGGATGCTCTGCGCCCAGCCCAGCGCCACGGCGGGCTGTTGCATGACCAGCCTTGGGGTCGTCGCCACGGTGGCCGCGCTCAGGTCGAACTCCGGGCCGGGATCAAAATGCATCACCCACTTGGCGACTGCCTCCGGCTCGTGCGTCATCCACTGGGCGAGCGCCTGCTGCATCGCGAGCGAACGGTTCTCCCCCGCGGGCAGGCCGGCGGCGTAGTTCGCGAGTTCACGCGGCTCGGCCATCGACCAGCCGAGCACGAGACCTTGGAAAGCCGCCTGACGCGCAGCGGGCGTCGGCAGCGAGTCGAGCGCGAGCTGCGCGGCGGCGGGTTGCTGCTCCGCCCATTTGCCGAACGTCGCGCTCAACCAATCACCGCTGTGGCCCGAGGCATCACTCGCGGCGAAACGCGCGAGCACCGAAAATGCGCCGACCTCCGCGAGCGCGTCGATCAAGGCGCGCCCATGATCCTCCGCGAGCCCAGGATCTTGCGCGCAAAGATTCGCAGCAACCCTCGCCGCGCTCTCGGGATGATTGCTAGCGCCCAAAAACAGGGCGGCGACGGCGTCGCGGCGCTCGTGATCGGGCAGCGTCAGCGCGAAAGCTGCGGCCTCAGCCGGCGCGACGGAGGCCCAGCCGCGCAGCGCGGCATTGCGAAGCAAGGTGCGCAACCGCCAGTTGGGCTCGGCGGCGGCGAGGGCGAACGCGCGCGCTTGATCGGTCGCAGCGATCTCCTCGATCGTCGCTAAAAATTTCTTCGCGCGCGCGGGTGGGCGCGCGGTGGCGCCGGATTCTCGCCGGCGAGTCGCTGACTCTTCCCTAGCCGCCACCGGCAACGGAGCGCGGGCGGGCGGCGCGGAGACGTTCGTCTGGATACCCGGAGCCAGCCCACGCGCGCCGAGTCCGGCGCGATAGCCGGCCCAACAAAAAGCAACGCCCACGCCGAGAAGCGTGAGCGTTGACCACTGGGGTTTTCCGAAAAATCCGGCCATGGCGGGAGCCGCCAAGCTCGATGATGCGGGTTAGTTGAGGAACGCGTCCATCGCGTGCGTCGGCTTCTTGGTGGTCGAATCCCACGCGCCGTTCAGGTTGGCGCTGCCATCGGTCCAGGGCGCATAACGCTCCGGCTCCCAGTAGAAGACACCGCCGGCCGTGGAGGAAATGGCGCGCATGCCGTCGATGAAATTGTTCACCACATTGTAGGTGCCGTTGGGATCGCTCACTTTTCCGCCGACTTCGACGACCATGACTTCCTTGCCGTAGCGCTGGCCGATCGTCTTGATGTCGGCGACAAGGCTGGCGACGAGCGAGGCGGACGGATAGGAGGAGAAACCGCAGATGTCCCACTTGCCGCCGTTCGCCTTGTATTTGTCGAACCAAGCTTCGTGAGCCGACAGATCCTGCGGGCTGGCGAGGTGGATGATGACCTTGGTCGAGGGGGAAACTTGTTTCACCATGTTATACGCCGCGAGGAGGAGGCCGGTGCATTGATCGGGGTGACCGGACATGCTCCCGGTCGGCGTGCAAATGCCGAGGTTCTCCTCGTTGCCGATCTGGACCCACTCCGGGGAGATACCGTTCGACTTCAGCACATTCATCGAGTGGTAGACGTAGTCGTTCATCGCCTGCTTCATTTGGGTGTAGCTCATGCTCGCCCAGGCAGCCGGCGGTTTTTGGGTGCCCTTGCTGGTCCAGGAATCGGAAAAATGAAAGTCGATCATGACGCGCAAACCGAGCGCCTTGCAGCGCTTCGCGAGCGCGGCGGCTTCGGAGATGCTGCAATGGCCGGCGTGGGAATCGCTGGATGGATTCACCCAGGTGCGGATGCGCACGGAGTCGATCTGGTAATCCTTCAGGATGGAAAGCAGGTCGCGCTGCACGCCGTTTTTGTCCTTCCAGATGTAGCCGTTGGCTTCCATCTGCGGGAGGTAGCTGACATCGGCGCCTTTGGCAAAAACGGCGTAGGCGGAGGGACTGGAGAGCAGCGAGCCGAGGAGGCCGCCGCCGATCACGCCAAGGAGGCGGAGGGTGGTTTTCATGGGGATGAACTTTCTGGGGGGTTAACCAAACACCGTCGGGAAGCGGCCGGTGTGATTCGCGTCGGGGTGACTTGAATCGCGGGGAGACGCAGTAGTGCTGCGCTGGATTCAGTGATAGCCTGGCGCGTGGCAATCACCAGCGGCGGGTGGGTGTAACCTACACTGCAGCGCGGGAGACCGGTGGAACTGGAATCACATTCCCGGCTTCGAGTTCACCCCGTCCAAAAGCGTGGCGCGATCATCGCTCGACAGGCCGGCGGTGGTCGCGATGTAGCGGCGCGCGGCGGCGGGATCCCGTTGCGCCCATTGCAGGGCGAGGGTTCGCAGGGTGCTGGTACGCAGCCCCGGATCCATGATACTTTGCGCCCAGCCCACCGCCACTTCCGGCCGCACCTCGGCCAGGGCCGGCATCGTCGCCACGGCCATGACGCCCGGATCCAAGTCCCCGCTCGGGTCGAAACGATCAATCCATTGCGAGGCGCCCGCCGGATCGCGGCCGACCCACTGGGTCAGGGCCTGGCCGAGGGCGAGCTGGCGATTTTCGCCGGGCGGCAGGGCCGTGGCGTAAGCGGCCAGAGCGGACGGAGCGGCGCTGGCCCAGCCGATCACGAGTCCTTGAAACGCGGCGACCCGCGCGCCCGGATCGGCCATGCCCTCCCACGCCGCCAGGGCCAGCTGCGGCTGGTGAGCCGACCATTGATAGAAGGCGGTGTTCAGCCACGCCGTCCGGTGCTCAGAGGTGTCGGCCGTCGCGAATTGAGCGGCGCTCGCATAGGCACCCTGATCCGTCAGGCCGGAGATCAGGTATCGGCTAAAGTCCGACGCGAGCTCGGGTCGCTCGGCCGACAAATGAGCGGTCAGACGGATGGCTTGGTCGGGCTGATGCGCCGCGCCGGCCAACACCGCCTCCATCACCGAGCTCCGGCTCCCGGCAGGCTGCGCCATCGCCCACGCGGCGGCGGCATCCGGAGAGGCGGACGCCCAGCCGCGCAAGACCGCGTTCCGCAAATCGTCGCGCAGGCGAAGATTGGCCTCCGCCAGCGCGAGGGCCATCGCTTGCGGCGGATCAAGAGTCGCCAGCTGCTCGAGCGAGGCGGCCATTTCACGTTCGCTCCCGGGCGTGCGCGGCGCAGCGGAAAGGCGGCGCCACCGCGCGACGAAATCAATTCCCCCGGGGAGCGGCGCAGGGTTAATCGCGGCGACAGGTTCCGGCGGTGCCATCGCGACTCCCGCGGCGAGGCGGGCCGGAAACTCCCGAACCACGGGATTCCCCAAGCTCGGGGAGTGCGCCTGCCGTCCGGTCCAGAACGCCACCGCGGCGAGGCCGAACAGGCTCACGGTTGACCAGCGCGGGGCGAAAAATGCGTTTTTCATCGGGCGGGACGGCCGGGCGTCGAGATGACGCCCGGCCCCGGTCGGAATGGGGAGGAAAAACCAAGAATAAACCCGCCATCAAGGGGACGCCGGGTTTTCGTTTTCACGATTCACCTCTCGCGACGGGCCGAGCAAAAAACGGCCGGTGGGGCGCGAGGGGGAAAATTTCTCGGGGAGGAAACTACGGCACGACGATCTCGTCGATGTTGCCGAGGTCCGCGCCCGTGGAGGCGAACTTGATCGAGTTCGTCGAATTGTTGTTGAGCGTGATGTTCACGTTCAGCGTCGACCACGTGGCCCAGCCACCGGTGCTAGGGAACGTGATGTTCGCGACCGTGCCGTTGTTGACCGTGATGGTGCCGGTGCGGGCGGCCGTGTTGCCGTTGGCGTAGCGGATGGCGAGGCTCTTGGTGCCGCCACCGTTGCCGCCGACGTTATTGAACGTGAGGGAGCCGCCTGTGGTCGGGAAATTCGCGAAGCCCGTGCCGTTGTAGCCGGTCTGGTTGGTGTCGATGGTCACGCCGCCGGCGGCCGCGGCGCTTTCCGCGCCATACGTCGTGCCGGTCGTGGCCGTGATGAATCCGTCCATCGCGATCGTGGGCCGCTTGGTCGTGGAATCCCAGGTGCCATTCAGATTGGAGCTGCCGTCGGTCCACGGGGCATACCGCTCAGGCTCCCAATAAAAAACTCCGTTCGGAACGCCCGCGAGCCACTTTTCCACGACCTGCTTGGTTTCGGAAGGTTTGCTGACGGGACCGCCCACTTCCACCATCATGACGGGTTTGTCATACCGGGTTCCGAGGTTCAGCACCGCGTTCTGCACGCCGGGTTGGTTGCCAAGGCTCGCGTAGGACGAGCAGCCCGTGATGTCCCACTTGCCGCCATTGGCCTTGTAGGCATCCAGCATTGTCTGACCGTCGGAATTTTGCGGACCGGCAATGTGCATGATGACTTTGCAATTCGGGAAGACCGCTTTGATCGCATCGTAGCCGGCGAGGAACAGTCCGGTCATCTGCGCCGGATTGGAAACGCTGCCAGTCGGCCGGCAGATTCCAGAATTGGTTTCATTGCCGTTTTGGATCCATTCCGGAGTCACGCCGGCGGCTTTCAGGGCGTTGCAGAAACCGGTGACGTAAGAACTCAGCGCGGATTTCATCTGCGTGTAGGACATGCTGGCCCAAGCCGCCGGCGGATTTTGTTTTCCCACGCTGTTCCACGTGTCGCCGTAGTGAAAATCGATCATGATCCGGTAGCCGGCATTTTTGCAGCGGACGGCCATGTCGATGGTCTCGGCCTGGCTGCAGTGGCCGGAGTGCGAATCGCTGGAAGGGTTCACCCACGTGCGCAGCCGGATGGAGTCGATCTGATAATCCTTGAGAATCGAGAGCACGTCGCGCTGCACGCCGTTCTTATCGTTCCAAGTGTAGCCGTTGGCTTCCATCTGGGGGAGGTAGCCGACATCGGCGCCTTTGGTGGCGGCGTGGAGGGCGGGGCTGGAGAGCAGCAGGCCAACGAGGCTGGCGCCGAGCGCGCCGAGGAGGCGTCGGGAGGTTTTCATGGGGAATTACTTTCGGGGTTAACGTGCATCGGCGCGAGCGCGCCGGTGTGATTCGCATCGGGGTGACGAGAATCGCGGGGGAGGCACCGCGAGCGTGCCGGATGCAGTGAGAATGTTCGGCGCCACCATCGCCAGCGGCCGCGCGGTGTAACCTACACTGCGCGATGGTCGCCTGCATTTCCGAGGGAAGCCAAGCTGCCCGGGCGGCGGCCGGTGCATGGCGGACAACTCCGTTCCGGCGGGTCATGGCCTGAACGCGAAAAAAAAGCGCAGCGGGATTCCTCCCGCTGCGCTTCACTATCCTGCCAAATGTTCGGTCGCCTAGAACTTCACCGTCATCGACAGGGAGTAGCTGCGCGGGGTCAGGTAGGAATACTGGAACGGCGTCGCGACGCGCGAGGAGTTGGTGATGTTGCCGCCCGGGGGACGCTGCACGGTGTTGTAGTAGAGCGGCAGATCCTCGTTGAAGAGGTTGTCGATGCTGAAGTCCACGGTGACGGCGTAGCGTTTGTGAATCTTGAAGGTGTAGCCCAGGACCGCCGTGGCCGTGTGGTAGCTCTTCCGGTAAACCGGATCGAGCGCGCCTACCGCCGGGTTGTCGATCGAGGCGGCGGCGTTGCTCGGATCGACGATCGTGTCGGCACCGCGGAAGCCGATGACTTCCTTGCCGCGGAAGTTCATGCCGCCGCCGAAGCGGAAGTTTTTCAACGCACCCGTCTGCACGGTGTAGTCGGAAAACACATTGGCCGTGGAGAGGGCGAGGCGCGTGAGCTTCTGCGAGGCGGTGACGAAGTTGGCCGTCACGGACTGGAGGTTATTCCAAGCGGTGGCCGCGGCGCTGGCGTCGGGCGACTGCTGGTTGACAGGGATGCTTTGGTCCACGAAAGCGACGTTGCCGTTGAGGAGCACGCCGGCGTCGGCGAGGATTTGTTTAAGCGTGCCGGTGTTGGCCGCGAGATAGGTGCGGGTGTCGGCGTAGGCGTTGCTCTGCGTGGTCTCGGGAAAGGCGATGTTCGCGAGCACGCGCCAGCCGGGCAGCGGGTTGGCGGTGAGTTCGAACTCGGTGCCTTTCGACTTGCGGGCGGCGGTGTCGAAATAAACGGCGGGGACTTCCTGAAGTCCGCGCTTGTTGATGCCGCTCGCGGAGGCGTCGCCGACGACGTTGGCATCGATGATGGCGTTGAACAACGCGGGGGGGCCGAAGGCGAGGCCGTCACCGGTGCCGGTGCCGACGGTGACGTTGTCCTGCTTGCCGGAGTAGCGCGTGACGGTGAGGACGAGTTTGTCGTGGAGCAGGTTGAAACGCACGCCGGCATCCCAGCCCTTCGAGAAGAGCGGCGCGAAGACGTTGCCGTTGATGCGAACGGAGGGCGACGGGGGATTGTAGGTCTCGGCGTAGTTGCCGAAGAGGCTGATCCAATCCGTGGGATGATAGACGCCGCCGCCGGAGTAGGTGGTGAGCTCGCCCTTCACGATCGGGGAGGAGTAATCGCTCTGGAAACGGTCGCCGGCGTATTGGGCGAGGCGGTTGCCGTTGCCGTCGCGGGGGCGGGTGATGGCGTTGGTGGGCGCGGCGGTGGGATTGCCGCTGGCGTCTTTCGGCGTGTATTGGAGCGCGAAATAATCGGCCGGCGCGCGGGGCCGCCAGATGAAGGTGCGGCCATCCCAGCCGGCGGCGTAGTCGCGGCGGAAGAGGCTCTGGTCGGCGACGCTGTTATATTTGTCGCGGCGCACGGCGCCAAGGAGGTTGATCTTGCCGTGGAACAGATTCGCGTTGAGCGCGGCTTGGTAATATTTGAAGTCGGCCTTGGTGCGGCTGGTGTTGTTCTGACGCGTGGAGTCGAGGATGAAGCCGGTGTCCACGGGGCGGTTGCCACCGATGGGGTCGGTGAGGGCGACGGAGCCGAGATCGTTCTCCGGGCGGTCGTGGTTGTTCCAGTAGTAGCGGTAGCGAATGTTGTTGTTCGCGGGCCAGTCGCGGGAGTCGAGGGCGGTGTCCTTGATGGCGTAAACGTATTGGACGCGCGGCGTGGTGTAGAGCGTCTGGCCGACCTCGAGATTGAGGCGGAAGTCGCCGTAACCGGTATTATTATACACGAAGGCGGCGCTGCCGCGGTAACCGTGGGCGTCGAAGTTCGTGAGGTTTTGGAACCGAACGGCTTCATCGTAGGGCACGAGGTAGTTCGGATTGGCGGCGCCGGAGGGTAGGTTTTTATTGATGTCGATATAGACGTCGTTGATGCCGCGCACGGTGGTGTAATCGGTGGTCTTCTGGCCCTGCGTGTAGTTGGCGGCGGCGTTCAGGAAAACGTGTTCGCCGACCTGCTGGTCGACCACAGCGGTGTAGTTGCTGTAGCCCTGAATGAACGACGGGCGGTCGGTGGTGGACGGCGTGAACGAGCGGCCGGGCACGCGAAACTGGGAGCCCGCGGTGGCGAGGGCGAAGGCGTTGCCGGGGAGGTTCTGCGAGTCGAGGATCGGGCCCGCGGCGTAGTTCGCGCCGGCCCCGGTGACGAGCTGGCCGCCGATGGGGACGGCGCCGTTGGCATTGCCGCCGAGGGTGGCCGCGGTGTTGGCGAAATTCATGAGACCGCCGCCGAGCGACGGGCTGTAAACCGGATAGGGCGCGGTGGAGGAGCCGAGACGGGTGATGCCGAGGGCGTTGGCGTTGCCGGGCAGCGTGGCGACCGGCTGCGTGCCCGTGAAGGTGGTAACGCCGTCCCAACCCGAGATGCGGTCGCCGAGGGTGGCGAGGGCGATGTTGCGGTCAAACCGGCCGTGCTCGGCATTGAAGCGGATCTGCGTATGTGAGAAGGGTTGGTAGGTGAGCCCGAGACTGGCGGCAGTTTTCTTGTTGAACTCGCGGTC
Source organism: Opitutia bacterium (assembly GCA_025360615.1). Lineage (GTDB taxonomy): Bacteria > Verrucomicrobiota > Verrucomicrobiia > Opitutales > Opitutaceae > Tous-C4FEB. The sequence goes on along the minus strand of JANYBX010000218.1, from coordinate 6,230 downwards.
GCGCCAAGTGTCGGCGTTCTGCCACAGCAGATTCACGCGGGCGGCGAGCTGCTTGGTGATCGGCTGGTTGATGTCGAACGTGGCGCGTTGATTCCCCCACGAACCGTAGGTGAGGCGCACTTCGTCGAAGGCTTGGTCGGTGCGGGCGCGCTTCACGGTGGCGTTCGGCGTGCCGCCGTTGGAGCCGTTGCCGAAGAGAATCGAATTCGGGCCGCGCGCGAAATCGAAGCGCTCCAGATTGAAGCTGTCGTAGTCGTAGTAGACCGGGAAGAAATCGATCTGCTGCTGGCTCACCGTGGTGCCGGTGCTCTGCACACCGCGGAAACTGAGCTTGGTGCCGAGTTCGTCGGCGAAGATGACACCGCGGCCGTCGTCGTTGACGTTGTTGGCGTTGACGGTCCATTTCGCCGCGACCGAGAGGTCCGAGAGATTGAGCGCGTCGATGAATTCGCGCGTGAGCACGGAGTAGGCGACGGGCGTGTCTTTCAGCGCGGTCGCGAGACGTCCACCGGCCAGCGAGCTGGCGGCGACGAAGCCGACGTCTTTCTTGGCGTCGATGATGAACGGCGAAAGGACGACGGCGGTTTCAGTCGAGTTCGCATCGCGGGTGATGGCCGGAGCGGGTGAAGTTTGCGCATGGGCTTGGGCGGCCCAGAAAATGGCGGTAGCGGCGCAAACAATGCGGGCACGCCAGTGGGAGCAGGAGTTCATATGGTTCGGGGATTGCGGGGTGGAATCTTCTACGAGTGACGGTTCGAGACAGAAACACTTCGCGACCCGATGCGAGGTGTGCCCCGGTTTACCCTACACCACCACCTTGCTTTCCTCGCGGGCCGCGTTGTGCTCGATGCAGGTCGCAACCGGAAACCCCTCCGGCGAAACCATCCCACCCCGTGCAGCCCGAATCCCCCGCCCCGCCGCCTCGGCGCCGCACGCTCGCCGACGTGGCGAAGCTCGCCGGCGTGTCGCTCATGACCGCCTCGTATGCGATGCGGAACAACCCCAAGATCTCGCGGCCCACGCGGGATCGCGTGCAGCGCGCCGCCAAAAAAATCGGCTACGTGCCGCATCCGGAAATCGGCCGGCTGATGCATCTCCTGCGTTCCAAGCGCCTGCCGTCCTACCAAGCCACGCTCGGCCTGCTGTCCTTCTCGCACCTCGTGCACGCGGCCTCGCATCGCTACACTCAGGACGTCATCGCCGGGGCTAGGCAGCGGGCGGCGGCGCTCGGCTATACGGTGGATCTCCTGAGCGTCGACTATGCGAAGCTCAGTCAGGCCCGCCTCACCACGATGCTAAAAAGCCGCGGCATTCGCGGCGTACTGATCCCGCCGCTCGCGGCGATCGAGGACTGTTCGCAACTCCTCGACTGGTCACAGTTCTCGATCATGGCCGCGACCTACTCGGCGCAAAACCTCATCGTCAACCGCGTGGTGCCGCACCACCAGAACAACATCATGCTCGCGATCTCGCAGCTCCAGAAGCTCGGCTACCGCCGGCTCGGGCTGGTCCTGACGGGCAGTCTCGTTCGCCGGGCAAACTTCGCCTACCAAGCCGTGCTCGCACTGCACCAGCAGCTCGGCGAGTTTGCCACGATCCCCGCGGTGACGCTCGAATCGGATCGCTCGGAGGAACTCGCCGGCACCATCGAGCCTTGGGTCCGAGAACACCGCCCCGACGCAATCCTCACCGCCGAGAACGCCGTGCCCGTCCTGCGCCGCCTCATCGGCCCGCGCTTCGGATCGGAAATCAAAGTGTGCCTGCTCGATCATCCCGGCAAGGGCCGCGCGGCGGGGGTTGACCAGCATCCGTTCGTGATCGGCGAGACCGCCGTCGATTTTCTGGCGGGGCAGGTGCAACGGGGCGAAGTTGGCTTTGAGCAACACCCGCGGGTGACGATGGTCGAGGGGACGTGGCTGCCCGGAGAAACGCGCCGCCGCGCGAACCACCCCTAAGCCGCGCCGCCCACCAAATCCCGCTGCACGGTATGCTGGTTGTCGAGTCGTTGCGTGAAATCGAGCGGATCACCGACGTTCACCGAACCGCGCGCCACCTGATAGGCCCACACTTGGAAATAGGTCAGCGTCGCCGCGCCGTAGATCGTCGAGAACGCCCCGTCCACGGCATCCATGCCGCAGGAAATCTTGACCCGCCCGATGCGCGGCACATGGAAACGCGCGTCGGTGGTCAGCCAGTTGCCGCCGATATACACCTCGGCGTAGGCGTGAAAATCCATGTGATTCTCCGGGTCGGGAAACGCGATGTCCGGCATGTGCCCGGTCACATAGCGCGCCGGCAAATTGAAGGTGCGGTTGAGCGCCACGTTCAGGTGCGCGAAGTCGCGGCACACGCCGTAGCCGCGCTGCAACACATCCCACGCCGAAAGATCCGCGCGGCCGGACATGTAGCGATACTCGATGTTCTCCCGCAGCCACTGGCTGATCGCCTGCGCCCGCGGCCAGCCGTGCTCGACCTGGCCGAATTTTTTCCACGCGAAATCCCCCAGCTTGTCCGAATCGCAATAGCGGCTTGGCATCGTGTAGCGCAACAACCCGGGCGGCAGCTCGGCCGCCGTCTGGGCGGACGCGGTGGAGAGGCCGTAATTATCGGGCTGCGAGGACACGGCGACGATCGCATCGTGCCGGAAGAGATTGCTGCCCGGCGCGAGGATCACGCGGCGAACCGTGTTGCCGTGGCTGTCCACGAACTCCTCCGCCGTGAGCGCGTCGTTCAGGCCCAGCGCGAGGGCTTCGGACAACACGTGGTGGTTGCGGTCCGGCCGCGCCTTCAGGTTGAGCAACACAAACGCCGTGCCCGTGACCTCATAGACGAGGCTGCAGCCCACGCGCAACGTCAGGTCGAGCTCAGCCGGAACGCTCAACGGGTTAATCATGACGCCGATACTGAGCACCTTTCGAGCCGGAGCAACTGAACGGGAACGAATGTCGCCGGTTTCCGCGCGAAACCGCTCACCAAGGCATCGCCGCCCGCCCTCACCGATTGCGCGAGACCGCGGCGAATAATTCGGGTCAATGGGTTGAAATGTCCCTGTCATGTCTCGCTCTCACTTCGCCGTTCGCCCGCGCGCCCCGCTCGCCGAGCCCCCGTTCCCGCGCATGAAAAATGAGGCTGCCTTTCCATTCGGCGCCCAGCGCGCCTCCCCCGCCGAAGGCGAGCCCACCGTGGTGCGCTTTGAGCTTTCGCTGAAGTCGCTGCTCCTCGTCCTCGCGCTGATCGCGGGCCTGTGGATGCTGCTCAATCTCATCCCCGTCCTCCTTGTGCTGGTGACGGCCCTGATGCTGATGGGGGCGCTGCAACCCTCCGTCGCGTGGCTGGAGCGGCGGCAAGTGCGACGCGCTTTCGCCTTGTGCATCGTCTTCGGCCTCGGCGCTGCCCTCGGCATCGCGCTGCTCACGTTGGCCGTTCCCACGGTGGTCGCGCAGGTGAAAACTTTGGCCGAAAATGAACCCGTGATCCGCGAAAACGTGGCAGGCTACCTGGAGCGGTCCCGGTTTACCTCCACGCTCGCCGATGAGCTGCGGAACGTGCGCTACGACGAGCTGCTGCAATCCTCCAAAACGATGCTGTTCACGCTGACCACGCGCGCGGTCGAGATCGTGGCCTACGGCATCGCGGCCGTTTTTCTCGCCGTATACAATATGATCGACCGCGACCGGTTGCGCGGCGCGTTGTTCGCCGTCGTCCCCCGGCGCCACCACATCCGGCTCTCGCGGATTCTGATCAATCTCGGGACGATCGTCGGCGGCTACATTCGCGGGCAGGTGCTCACCTGCGTCCTCATGGGCGGCTTCATCCTGGTTCTCCTGCTGGCGTGCCGCGTGCCCAACGCGCTCGCGATCGCCGTGTTTGGCGGCGTCATGGACCTGCTGCCCTACATCGGGATTTTTCTCACCATGGCCCCCGCCGTGCTCGCGGCGTCCGCGAAAGGACCGGCCGTCGCCGGCATCGTGTTCGCCCTGATGCTCGCCTATGAGGAACTCGAAAGCCGCGTGCTCGTGCCCCTCGTCTATGGCCGGGCGTTGCGCCTGCCTTCGTCGGTGGTGTTCTTCTCGCTCCTCGTGGGCACGACGCTCGCCGGAATCGCCGGCGCACTGCTGGCGCTCCCCATCGCGGCCGCCGTGCTGATGCTGATCGAGGAACTGCGTATTGAGCTGCCCGGGGAAACGACCCAGCCCGAGGACATCGAACAGCGCCGGAAAGACGATCACACCGAGCAGGAATACGAACGCCGCGCGGAAAGCCTGCCCGCCGAGCAAGCCGCGGCCGTCGCCGTGGAAATCTCCGGCGAACGAAAAAAAGCCGAGGTCGAAACCGAGAAGACGCAGGCGGCGGATTCCAACGGCAAAGCCGCCCCACCGCCCACGCCCTGAATCCCGGCGTGCTCGCCCGAAATTTCCGCTCGCGTCGGTGGCCAACCCGCGACCCCGCCTGAGCCTCCAAAACGCGCCCCACCCAGCCCCGGCCGGAGCCGGAAAACCTGCGTCCTTACCGTTCCGTTACCTCTCCAGAGTTGCACTCGACGCGCTCCGGGGCTCTGTGTTGCGTCACGCTTCCCATGTCCAATTCCCCCGTCGAAAACGTCGTCATCATCGGCACCGGTTGCGCCGGTCTCACCGCCGCGATCTACACCGGCCGCGCCAGCCTCAACCCGCTCGTCCTCGAAGGCCCGCTGCCCGGCGGCCAGCTCACCACCACGAGCGAAGTGGAAAATTTCCCCGGCTTCCCCCACGGCGTGGACGGCTTTCAACTCACCCAAAACATGCGCGAGCAGGCCACGCGCTTCGGCACGCGCTTCGAGCAGGCGATGGTGACCTCGGTCGATTTCACCTCGATGCCGCGCAAACTCATCTGCGGCGACCGCGTGATTCTCGCCAAGACCGTCATCATCGCCACCGGCGCCTCGCCGCGCCTCACCGGTATCCCCGGCGAGAAGGAACTCTACGGCGGCAAGGGCGTCACGACGTGCGCGACCTGCGACGGCGCCTTCTACCGCAAGATGGAAGTCGCCGTGCTCGGCGGGGGCGACAGCGCCGCCGAGGAAGCGCTGTTCCTGACGCGTTTCGCCAGCAAAGTTTACCTCGTCCACCGTCGCGATTCGCTGCGCGCCTCGAAAATCATGGCGGACCGCGCCACCTCGCACGAAAAAATCCAGCCGGTCTGGGATACCGTCCCCGTCGAAGTCCTCGGCGTGCCCGAAGGCGCCGTCAGCGGCTTGAAAGTTAAAAACGTGAAGACCGGCGCCGAGTCCGTGCTCCCCGTGAAAGGCATCTTCGTCGCCATCGGCCACGTGCCCAACACGAAGCCCTTCGCGCCGCCGCTCGACGTCGATGAAGGCGGCTACTTCAAGCCCCAGCCCGGCTCGCAGGTGCAGACCAACGTCCCCGGCGTCTACGTCGCGGGCGACTGCTCGGACCACGTTTACCGCCAGGCGATCACCGCCGCCGGTATGGGCTGCGCCGCCGCCATCGAGGCCGAACGCTGGCTCGCCGAACACGGCGGCTGAGCGCGATTGGGCCGGTGAACCACGACGCCATCGCCCGTCTCCACGCCGAACTCGGCATTCCCGCCGACTACGCGACCGCGCGCGGCCTCGCGCGCCAAGCCGAGGCCGAAGAAGCCGCGCTCGTCACGATCGCCACGACCGGCGACGCCCGCCCCATCCGTTTGCTGCCGCCCGCCGCCGTCGCGTGGGAAAAAATGCGCGCCGCCGCCCGCACCGCCGGTCTCACGCTCATCCCGCTCTCCGGTTTTCGCAGCATCGCCCGCCAGGCAGAAATCATCCGCGCCAAACTCGACGCCGGCCAACCGCTCGACGAGATTCTCCGCTTGGTGGCCGCACCCGGCTACAGCGAACACCACACCGCCCGCGCCCTCGATCTCGGTGCGCCCGGCGAACCGCCGCTCGACGAAACTTTCGCGCGCACCACAGCCTTCGCGTGGCTCAACACCCACGCTGGGTCCCACGGTTTCCACCTCTCTTACCCGCCCGGGAATTCCCACGGCATCGCCTACGAACCGTGGCACTGGTGCTGGCATGCATAACTGTCACGCACTGTCCGGCGCCGCTTTACGTTGACCGACCGCGTCCACGCACTGCGCTAGTTTCATGCTCACCCCATTTCGCGCGCTTTACGCAGGCCTCGCCGTCGTCGCGGCCGCCCTCACCCTGCGCGCCCAGCCGCAACCGCTCGTCGTCACGCCCACCGCCG
>JANYBX010000417.1 GCA_025360615.1 Opitutia bacterium | reverse complement strand
CGGCAACTGCCCGCGCACGAAGGCGATTTTCTGGCTGTAGCCAAACGTCCAGGCCGGCCCGCGCCAGTCGTAGTGGCGGAAGCGCGCCGCCCCGGGCTGGGGGTAGCGTTGCAGCAGGAGAAAATCCGCCGCCATGTTTTCCGCCGCGCCCGCCGTGCGCTGGGGAAGCAGGTCGAGTTGTTTCATGCGCCGGCCGTTGGCGCGCCCGGCTGGTCGCGCCCGCTCACTTTCGTTTGCCCGGCTCCTTGTCCATGCGCGGTCGGGGTTGCCCCAGCGCCTCCTGCATGGGCGGCAGGTTGTAGATTTTCGCGAAGTTCATCGCGCCCAGGAAAACCTCCCGCGGCGGCGGCGGTTTGATCTGGCGCACGGCGCTCACGATGATGGCGCCGAGCACGGCGGGTTTGATCTCGCCCAGCTCGCGCGGTTGCGGCGTGCCGCTTTCGAGAAAAATCACGCGCTTGTCCGGCGCGAGGAACACTTTCATCTGCTTCGTGGCATCGCCGGAGGGATCGGCCACCACCAGCGGGCGCATCCGCCCGAAATTGCGCAGGCTCACCATGAGCCAGTCCTTCATCGTGGCCATTTGCTCGGCCGAGCGGACCATCATCGGTTGCTGGCCGAGCCGGCTCGCGGGGCCGTCGTTCTTTTCACGCATGGCGCGCGTCAGGCCGTCGAAGTCATATTTGTCCAGATACTGCGCGCGCAGCTGCTGGATCACCTCCATGCGCACGGCGATTTCGCGGTCGGTTTCCTCTTCGGGCGAGTGCGCCGGGGCGGGCGTCGTCGCGGCCACCGGGGCCGGCGATGGCGCGGGCGCAACGGTCGGGGTCGGCGCGCGTCGAACGAGCAGGACGATCGTCACGGCGGCCGCGAGCAGCGCGGTCGCGCCGCCCGCGAGCAACAGCGTCGGCCGCCGCTGGGGTGCCGGCGCCATCGGCGGCTTGGTCACGGAAGCGGGACCGGTGGTGACGCCGAGGGCGTGGGCATCCATCAGCAGGCGATAGACGGGAATCGTCTCGGAAATGTTTTTCAAATCGCGCGCGCCGATGCTCAGCACGTGCAGCTCGAGTTTGTTTTTCACCACGTCGTAAACCGTCTGCGAGATGCAGATACCGCCCGGCTCGGCCTCGGCTTGGAGACGCGCGGCGATGTTCACGCCGTCGCCCATCACATCCTGGTCCTGCACGAGCACGTCGCCGAGATGGATGCCGATGCGGTGTTGGAGCGCCTCGCCCTCGGGGTGGCCCTTGGCGTCGGCGGCGAACTGGCGCTGCATCGCGAGCGCGCAGGCCACGGCGTGGACCGCGCTGGAAAACGTCATCAACAAGCCGTCGCCGGTCGTTTTCAGCACCGCGCCCTCGTGCGCCTGGCACACGCGCCGCATCTCGGCGAAGTCGCGCTGAAGCAGGGTCAGCGTGTTCATTTCGTCGCGCTGCATCCGCGCGCTGAAACCGACCACATCGGTGAACACGATGGCGGCGAGCGTGCGCTGACTGGAATGACCGGAGGGCTGGGTGGTCGAAGCCATGGGGCGGCCCGAGGATGAGGAGAGCGGTGTCGCCATTGCAATGCTGGGGAGGGTGGAGCGCGTTGGGTCAACGCCTCCACGCGCGTGGCCGCTCTTCAGCTCGCGAAATACCACGCGCGCGCGCTGGGCGGCACCTGCAGTTCCGCGAGCTGCTCGGGGAGCGTTTGCGGGCGCGTCTTCAACTTCCCGGCGAGCGCGGAAATATCCAGCGCGAGGCAAGCCTGGCGGTTTTTGGCCGCCTCCGGCCGCTCGGCGCGCGTCACCGCGACGATGGGCGCGCGCTCCGGCGGCAGCTTGAAATGCCCGCGGATGGCGACGCCGAGTGCGTGACGCGAGAGCAGCTCCGCGCCGGCCCAGTGAAACACGCCGCACAACTCCCGCCGTTCGCAGAGCTCGACGAGAACCTCCGCCAAGTTTTCCCCCGTGCAAGGCTGGCGAAACTCATCCGCGTAAAGTTGCGCCGGCTTGCCCGCCATCCAGTCGGCGAACAACCGCTCGTGCGTGCTGCGTTTTCCGCCGGGGCTGTTGCCCATGAGCAGCGGCGCGCGCACGGTCGCGGCCAGTGCCGGCGCGGCGGCTTGCACCGCCTGCTCGCTCGCGAGTTTCTGGCGGCCGTAGAGGTTGATCGGCGAAGTCGCATCGCCCGCGGCGTAGGGCGTGGGGCGCGCGCCGTCGAACGCCTGCTCCGAGGAGATGTGCAGGCACCGCGCGCTCAAGTGATGCGCGAGCCGCGCCAGCGTCGTGGGCAAAACGACGTTGAGCGCGTGGGAGTGCGCGGGGTCGGAATCGACGACGGCGGGTTCCGAGATGGCGGCGCAGTTGACGATGGCATCGGGGAAAACATCGAGCACCGCCGCCGTGAGCGCGGCCTCGTCGGCGAGATCGAGCGAGCGCCGTTCCGCGACGCCGGGCAACTCGCCGGCAAAGCGACCCACGATCCCGACGACGTGGTGCCCGCGCCGCTCGGCCGCCCGCGCGAAAGCGGCGCCCACCAAACCCGAGGCACCGGTCAGAAAAATTTTCATGAGGGAAATCTGGCGAAGGCGCGGGTTCCGCCGCCATCAGATTTTTCGCGGGCTCATCCTCATCTGAACCCGCTGGTTCACCGGCATGGTCGGCGAGTGCAATGTGCAAAGTTTGACCCCCTTCCGCTCCCCGCCTCGACTCGACGCAGATTTACACCACCGTCTCCATCGCCCAGCTCCGCGAAGTCCACGCGCGCTGCCATCCGAGAGGGCAGGCGAAGAGCGCGGCTGCGGCGACCGCAGACTTGCCGCCGGAGGAGAAACCGACACCATGACCGCCATGAGCCTGACCGTTGACCAGATCGTCGAAGAAACCCG
>JANYBX010000409.1 GCA_025360615.1 Opitutia bacterium | reverse complement strand
GGGCAACTGCTGCAGCCTTCGCTGGAAAAAAGTTCGATGAGCGCGACGCGGTGATTTCCCGAGCTGAAGCTCTGCTCCGCCGAATGCGCCACTGCGGCCAAGCCGAGAGCAACCGCCCCGAGCCGCACGCTCCTGCAGCGCCGATTTAAAATTCCACCGCAAAATAAAAACGCCCTCATGATAATTATCATGAGGGCGGAAGCGCCGGTTTATTCCGGCAGGAGGGTCCTTGTCGCGCGGGGGCAGAGCCCGATTTAGGCGATAGACTGCGTCGAAACTTTCGCCTTCCGGCTGCGCAGCTTGGCAATCACCGCCAGGCCGAGGAGGCCGAAGGCTCCCGTGGCAAAATTAGCAGACTCGGGAATCGGGGGCGCCCAGCCGACCAGATCCTGAACCAAGACCGTCGTAGTCGTGCAGGTCGTTGAATTGTAAGAAGAATAGGTGCCATCGATCAAGTAATCCAACGTGCCGCTGGAAAGGGGCAGAGCCGACGCGATATTCGTCAGCATGGTCTGAGCGGTCGCAATCAAGGTCGCGTTGCCGGAGGTGATGGAAAAGTTACCCGCAGAAACTCCCGTCAGGTGATAACCACTCACTGCTGCCGAGGCATTGTTGCTCTCATTGACGACTTCCCAGATGGCAATTTGCAAAGCCGCCGCGTTGAGAAGACCGGTCGCCGTCGTGGCGCTCGCGGCCACATAGTTCTGGGCAAAGAGCTTGCCGATGTCCGCAATTTCCGTGGCGTTCAAACCGCCGCCGTTGTTGATCTGGGCCACCGTGGCCTCGGTGTATTTGTTAAAGTTAGCAGGGTTCGTGCTCTGGTAAACAAGATCACCACTGACGCCGCTGCCCGCATACTTAATCGTCTGGAGCGGATCCATGCAGAACCAGAGGGCGGTCGAGGCGATGATGGCTTTTTCGGCAGGCGTAGCACCGGCACCCGTGATTCCGGGAACGGAAATTTTAAACGGATCGACGTAGACTCCCGTCCTCGTGTTACCGCCCAAATTGAAATCAACCGTGTAAGCACTCCCCAAAGGAATATCCAAGGTGACGTTTGCGACCGGGATGTTAATCTGCGCTTGCACCTTCGCCGCTAGAAGCAGGAGGGACGTAAGGGCGATGGATTTGAATGTGCTCATGTTAGTAGTATATTAGTTAAGAAACCTAAACCGCGTAGGGTTCACACCCTATTGAACAGGGTCTATGCCCCATCTAAAATTTCAAGTTCTTTCATACGGGATAGGGCATTCCCCGAGACAAATGCATACAATCGGCATTATATGCGCGGGAGATATTCCCCTGCAAACACTTGGAAAGCCAGCGCAGTTCAAGGCGACGAGGGATAGAGGGATTTTTGCGCGGCTAAAGTTCATCTGAAGCTGCCAAAAGCACAAAATGGTCCATTCGCCCAAGAGTCGTGGCGCGCGTCGGAAGCACCCCATAAATGATCCGGCATGGGCCCTCGCCCCGAAAGATGACTTGATCGCGAAAGAGGCAGCGTCTCCCCTGAAGTCATCCGATGATCTTGCCGCTTGGCAGCAGGGGGCGGACTCTCGACTTCACTGATGCCTCTAAAAATCCTGCACGTCATCCGCTCGGTAAATCCGGCCGGAGGAGGGCCCATCGAGGGCTTGAAACAAATGGCGGCGGCCAACCTCGCCCGCGGTCATCATATTGAAGTCGTCACCTTGGATGCGCCGGATGCGCCTTGGGTCGGGAGCTGTCCGTTAAAAACTCATGCGCTGGGTGCGGGACGCGGGGGCTATGGCTACTCCGGGAAACTCGTCCCGTGGTTGGGCTCCAACCATCGCAACTACGACGCCGTCGTCGTGGACGGGATTTGGCAATATCACGCGTTCGCCGTCTGGCGGGCGCTGCGAAAAACCGCCACGCCCTATTTTGTCTTCACCCATGGGATGCTCGATCCTTGGTTCAAGCAGGCCTACCCGTTGAAGCACTTGAAAAAATGGCTGTATTGGCCGTGGGCGGACTATCGCGTGCTGCGCGATGCCGCGGCCGTGTTGTTCACGTGCGAGGAGGAACGTCTTCTCGCCCGCCAGTCGTTCTGGCTGTATCGCTGCCGCGAACGCGTGGTGAATTTCGGCACCGCCGGCCCTCCGCCGGGTGAGGCCGAAGCGAGGCGCCGCCTTTTCGCGCAACGCTGGCCGGAGACCGAGGGGAAACGCTGCCTGCTCCACCTTGGTCGCGTGCACGTGAAAAAAGCCCCCGATCTCGTGCTCAAGGCGTTTGCGCAGGAGTTGGCCGAACTGCCCGCCACCGAGGCCGCCGCGCGCCACCTCATCATGGCCGGCCCGGCCGATCACGCCTATGGGATGGAGATGCAAACGCTGGCGACTTCCCTCGGACTCGCCAAAAAAATCACCTGGACCGGGATGATCACCGGCGATCTCAAGTGGGGCGCATATTACCAGTCCGAGGCATTTCTACTCCCCTCCCATCAGGAAAATTTCGGGATCGTCGTGGCTGAAGCGCTGGCCTGCGGACGGCCCGTGCTGATCTCGAACAAAATTAACATCTGGCGGGAGATCGAGGCGGACGGGGCGGGCCTCATCGAAGCGGATGACCTGCCCGGCACGCTGCGTTTGCTGCGGCGTTGGCGGGAGCTGCCGGCCCAAGCACGGACCGAGATGGGCGCACGCGCCGGCCAGTGTTTCCGGCGGAGATTCCATATCGACCGCAGCGCCGAAAGCCTCATCGAGGCCCTCACCGAGCCCCGCCTCAAGTCCAGCTAGCCCGAAATTCGGGCGCCGCGCCCACTGCGCTCAATACGCCGTGCGCGGCGGGAAAATAATCTGCGACGCCGTGTCGACTAGGATGCGAAAATCGAGCAGGAGCGACCATTTCGCCACGTAGATCATGTCGTATTTGACCCGCTTTTTCAGCAGGGCCGGCACGCGCAACTCGCCGCGCAGGCCCTTGCTCTGGGCCAGGCCGGTGATCCCGGGCTTCACGAAATGCCGCTGGTAGTAGCCGTTCACGATCTTGGAAAATTGTTCGTCGTGCTCAAGCAGGTGCGGGCGCGGGCCGTTCACGCTCATGTCGCCGAGGAGCACGTTGATGAACTGGGGCACCTCGTCCAAGCTGGTGCGGCGCATGAACCGGCCGAAGGGGAAAACGCGCGTGTCGTGCTGCGTCGCCTGCTGCGCCCGCGTGGCCTCGCTCGTCACGTGCATCGTGCGAAATTTATAGATGAAAAAGCGCCGCCGGTTGATCCCCGAGCGCAATTGCCGGTAAAAGACCGGCCCCGGCGATTCCCGCACCACGAAAAGCCACACCACCAACGTGAGCACCGGCATCACCAGCACCACGACCGGCAGCGCGATCATGAGATCAAGCGAGCGTTTTAGGACGCGGTTAAACGGGATGTCCAGCGGCTCGGGCGTGCTCGCCGCGAACGCATAGCCGTCGTCGTGCTCGATCATCGAGACTCCCGATCCGAAGAGCGCCTTCATGCTCACGTAGAAATTCACGCGGCAGCCGAGATGTTCGGCGATGCGCACGATCCCGGCGGCGACCTGGGGCGGGTATTCGTTTTGTTCGATCATGACTTGATCGACGGCATACTCGGTCAGGATGCCGCGGAGCTGTTCCACCGTGCCCAGCCAGCGCGCCCCGTTCAGGCCGACCGCCGGCGCGGGCGCCACGTAGCCGACCGGCTTCACCCCCAGGTGAGCCCGGGCCGCCAGCCACGCCTGCAAGCGGACCGCTTCGTGCCCCGAGGAGATGATCACCGTGCTGAGCCGCTGCTCGCGAAAAAACAACCTCGCCAGCACGCCCGGCAACCACGTGTTGCACACCCATAGGATGATCGCGCTGAGCACGACAAATCCCAGCAGGAACGCGCGCGAGACATCCACGTCCTTCGTCACGAACGCCAGGGTGAACAACACCACCATGAGCCGCGTCACTTGGTGCGAAGTGAGCCGGAGCACCTCGATCCAGGTCAGCGCCCCGAGCCGGCTCGCCACGCCCCGCAGGTTAAAATGCACCCAAGCCATCGCGGCGAGCACGCCGAAGAGGTAGGTTTCCCACCGCACCGCGCCGTTGAATTCGATCCAGCCGGAGTATTCGATAAAGAGCACCGACGAAAAAAACGTGGCCGCGATGATCAGAATCAGGATGGCCCCGTGCAATTCCTCCAGTCCCTTCTGCCGGTGTTTAAGCATGGCGAGACTTCAAATTAAGCGCCCTCCCCTAGGCAAAGCATATCGCGCGCCGCGCCGCCGGATGGAACTTGGATGGAACCTTCGATCCGTTGGTCCACTCCACCCTCCGGTCGATTCGGGGATTTCGCCCCCTCCAGCCGGCACCACCCGCCCAATGTTCCGCCCGCACAGATTTGCCTTCTAACCAGACGGATTTGCCGACATAGACTCAACCGTCGTTGTCGCCACGGTCCGCTCTCGGGCCGCAGCCATGCCGGACTAAATCCACCACCCATCCACATCTCTATGAAAGCTAAAATCGTCGCAGCGGGTCTGTTGGTTCTAACCCCTAGCGTTCATGCGCTTGTTAATTTGGGCCCCGGTGAACTCGATCTTTTGGCCACGGCCGGCATTACCTACGATTCCAATGTCACTGGCGGGCAGACCGCTACTCCCGCCAGCGGGAAGACCGGCAAGTCCGACACCTTCGTCAATCTGGCCCCCCAGTTGGAGTTCGCCCGCGCAGCCGGCCTGATCCAGCTGGAAAGCGCCGCCGGCGTGAATTTTATCCGCTACTTCGATAAAACCGAATTTGACGCCGAAGATCTCAACGGTCGCCTGAAACTCACCCTCGCCGAAATGGCCGGCAGCTCATTTCAAGGTTCACTCCAAGCCGTCTACACGGAGAGCGCCGAGGTGCAGCAGGAGCTCAATACCCGCGTGCATACCAACAGCCTGACGGCCGATGCCACCGGAAAGTTGCAGATCGGCCGCCGGCTGCAGCTCAGCGCCGGCACGAGCTATTCCAACCTCCAACGCTCGAGCGACAGCAGCCAAAAGACCATCGGCACGGATTGGCGGCTCACGCTCGCCGATTTCTTACGCGGCACTTCCGCCCGCGCGAGCTACTCCTACCTCTTCACCCGCTCCGAAGCGGGCCGCTATTCCGCCATCCCGATCGCCCAGACCTCGCAGCAAATCTCAGCCGGGCTTTCGCGCCCGCTGTTTCGCGGCGGCGACACCAGTATCTACGCCGATTTCGGCTATCGCTTCCTCGATCTTTCCGGC
>JANYBX010000407.1 GCA_025360615.1 Opitutia bacterium | reverse complement strand
ATGCAGGCGCACCGGCAGGTGGAGTCGCTCACGATGGATCGCGAGGTGCTGCATCTGCGCGACGGTTTCATCCCGAAATACGCCGAGCTCGTCTACAACGGCTTCTGGTTCGCGCCCGAGCGCGAGATGCTCCAGGCGATGGTCGACGAGAGCCAGCGCTTCGTCACTGGCACCGTTCGCCTCAAGCTCTACAAGGGGAACATCATCACCTGCGGCCGGAAGTCGAAGTATACCCTCTACGACGACAAGATTGCGTCGATGGAAGGGGTGAAGAGCTGGTATAACCAGAGCGACGCGACCGGCTTTATTCGCCTCAATGGCCTCCGCCTCCGCGCGCGGAACCTCGCACAGGGCGGCCCGAAGGTTTGAAAGACGACGGTATTTTTTAAAGTCTAAGGACACAAAAAAGGCCGGCGCGTTTGCGCCGGCCTTTTCGTGGGCGCTCCGTCCTTAGCTGCGGATTCTGCGCCGGTGGATGAGTGCTAGAAGACCCGCGACAGCGAATACACCGTACGTCGCTGGTTCTGGGACGGGGGTGAGGATGCGTGGGGCGCTGACGGCGACGTTGTCGAGCGAGAGGCCGAGCTTGGCGGTGCCGCCGACGACGTTGCCGCTGATCTGAAGCGAAGAGAGATCGGTCCGGTCAAAGCCGGGCGAGAACGTGAGTGCGGTGGTGATCGTCGAAAAACTCGCGCTCGAGAACGATGCGGTCGAGAAGACGGCGAACGCACTTTCCCCGATCGAATCGAAGAGCGAAATCGTGAAGGTCGGCGCGGTGTTGCCGGCGAGCAGCTTCGCGGAAACCTGGAGGAGCGAGTTGCCGGTGATGTTAATCGGAGCGTTGAAGAATTCGAAGGCGGAGGCGCTGTCGTTGTTCGAACCGCCGGCGAAATTGTAGAAGCCCGCGCCCTGCGAAAAGCTGGCGCGCGGCGAGTTGGTGCCGCCGGCATCGCCGTTTAATTCCCAGTCTCCGAGGAAGTAGGTGTTCGGCGATTGAAACGCGCTGAAGTTTTCAATCGTGATTTGCGCGGCCGCGAACGGTGCCGCCCAGAGCGCGAGAGCGGCGGCGAGGAGTGGAAATTTCAGGCTGGTTGTTTTCATGGAGAGTAAGGGAGGACGCGCACGAGATCGGTGGTGCCGGCGGCGGCGCCGGGGCGTTGGAGGGTGAGGAGCGCGCCGGCGGGGATCGGGGTGGCGTCGGAGTTGGCGCCGCCGGCGGCGGGCTGCCAGTTCGCGCCGTTGAACGCGTAGCCGACCCAGCTCGTGCCGTTGTAGAGCGAGACCGTATCGGTGGTGGTCCAGCCGGAGAGGAGCGTCTGCACGGCGAGTGAGCCGAGGGTGGTGTCCATCGGGAAACCGGTGTGAATCACGGTCGTGCTGGCGTTGTTGATCGGCGTGCGGAACGTCGTGCCGAGCACGCGGCCGAGGAACGTGAGCGTCGTGGCCGGACCGCGGCGCAGGATTTGCACGCCGGTCGCGGGGCGGACGATGACGTTGTTGCTGTTCGTCGCCGGCCCGATGGTGCGGCGCCAGAAGCCGAGGTTCGTGTCGTAGAAGTAGACGAGCCAGGAGGTGCCGCTGCGGACCTGGACGTTGTCCGAGACTCCGGCAGTCGTGCCGCCGAGGAGCACGCCGGTGAAGAGCGAGGCGAGCGTGTCTAGCGGGACGAGTTCAAACGTGTCCGAGCCGGCGGTGAGGCCGAGCGTGGTGAGATCGGCGCCGCTCAAGGTGAGCGTCGTCGCCGTGTTGGCGGTGATGTCGAGGAGCTTGCCGGCGGACGGGCCGCTCGTGAGGCGCAACGCCCACGGCGCGGCGGGGTTGGCGAGGTTGCCCGTCCAGCCGCCGGCACTACGGGTGATCGTGGTCGCGGTGAACGACTCGATCTTCGCGGCGCGCTGGCCGATTGGCGTGGGGCTGGTGTCGTCGAGCGGCAGACCGAAGACCGTGGTCGCGGCAGTGGGCAACGCCGTCTTCAAGAAGCCGACGGGCACGGTGGAGACGCCGTCGCTCGTGAGCCGCACAAACTGTTTCGTTGCGCTCAGCGGGAGTGTAGCGATCAGCGTTTCGGTCGTCGCGGTGGAAGACTCGATGGAGGTCGAGAGCGTGCTCCACGCGAGGAGATCGGTGGATTGCTGGACCGTGAAGGCGGCCGTGGCGCTCTTGGCGTGGACGAAGCGGAAGACGAAGTTGCCGCTCTCGCTCGTGCCGGTGGGTAGGCCCCCGGAGTCGGGCATGAGCGGATTGAGGCCGAGGAGATACTCGATCTGGTTCGGCACGCCGTCGCCTTCGGGATCGGCGTTCGGCGCACCATTGCCCGAGTAGCTCAGGCCGGAGCTGGCGATGAAGGTGAGATAAGGATCGGTGATGGTGAGCGTCGCCGTGGCGCTGGTCGTGGAGACGGGGAGGCTGTTGGCGACGAGCGCGTTGGTGGCGACGTTGTAGCCGTCGAGGTTGTTGGAAACCGTGACGGTGTAACTGCCGGCGCGGGGAATTTTTGTGTTGGTGAGCGTGAGCGTCGCCGTAGTGGCGCCGGCGATCACGGTGCCGTCGGATTGCGCGCCGTTGGCGAGTGGCGTGCCGTTGAAATTCCACTGGTAGGTCGGCGCGGTGCCCGCGACGCCGCTGGTGCCGACGGCCGTGACGGTGAAGCTGGCGGTGCCGCCGCCGGCGACGGTCTGGCTCTGCGGCTGGCCGGTGATGGCGAGAGCGTTACAGGTGACATACGGGCCGACACTGGTGCTTCCGGTGATTTGGACGCCGGTGGCGTTGTAGAGTTCGAGGCCGGCGCCGCCGGTGATGTTAACGTTGTTGAGCGTGACGTTGGAGACGAGGCCGCTGGCGAGCGGGAGGCCCCAGATCGTGCTGTAGCCGGTGGTGCTCGTGGAAGTGAGATTGCTGATGGTGATGTTGCTCCACGAGGGGAGCGTGGTGGATGCGAGCGAGTTGGGCGGCGTGACGTTCCAAGCCTGCGCTTTGGCGGGCGTGATCTGACTGCTGCCCGAGGTCGCGCCGGGGCTGCCGAGCTGGTTGTAGTAGCTGTAGAAAAGAATCGGGTAGGTGACGTTGACCATCGTGATGTTGGTGAACGTGACGTTCGTCACCGGGCCGCCTTGAGTGGGATCGGCTTTCATGCGGAGGGCGGAGCTCGTGCCGTTGAACGAGCAGTTGGTGACGAGCATGCCGTCGAGGCCGACGTTGGTCTGGCCGCCGATGGAGACGCCGTGGCCGGTGCCGAAGGAGCAGTCGGCGATCACGATGTTGCGACAGAAGGCGCTGCCCGGTTTCGCGACGATGTTATCGTCTCCGACGGAGACGTAGCAGTTCTGCACGAGGAAATTCGTGCCGGCGAGGTCCATGCCGTCCGTGTTCGGCGAGTCGCCGGGCGCGATGACGGAGGCGCCGAAGATCGTCACGTTGCTGTTCAAGCCGCTGAAGGCCAAATTGAAGTTGGGCGAGTTTTTGAACGTGACGCCGGTGATGAGGACATTGGTCGCCTTCGTGAATTGGATGAGGCGTGGGCGCGAGGTGATGAGGCCGGCGTCGTAGGCGGTCCACCAGGGAGAGCCGTTGCCGTCGATCGTGCCGGTGCCGGTGATGGCGATGTGCGAAGAGCCCGAGGCGAACGTGATGAAGTGCGTGTTGGGATTCGGGTAGGTGCCGTAGGGCAGCGCCTTCAACGTCGCGCCGCCGTCGATCTGGAGGTTGATGTTGCTCGAAACGGCGATGGGGCCGGAGAGGTAGGCGCTGGCCGCGGGCGGGAATTCGACGATGCCGCCGCCGGCGTTTTTCGCGGCGGTGATGGTCGCGGCGATTGCGGCGGTGTTGTCGGTGGTGCCATCGCCGACGGCGCCGTAGTCGGTGACTTTGAAAACGGCGGTCGGAATCGTGGGCAGCGTGGGCGTGATGCCGAAGCCGGCGTTGGGAGTGACAAGGGTGAGCGTGGCGGCGGCGCTCGGGGCGGAGCCGTTGGCGTTGCTCACGGTGACGGTGTAGCTCGCGGCGTCGGCGGCTTGGACGTTGGACAAGATGAGACTCTGCCCAGTGGCGCCGCCGATCGGGGCGCCGGCTTTGGACCACTGGTAGGTGAACGGGCCGGTGCCCAGAGCGAAGACGCTGAGGCTGACGCCGGTGCCGGCGAAGGCGGACTGACTCAGCGGTTGCACGGTGATAACAGGCGGGCCGCCGTTGACGAGGAGGGTGACGGCGTTGCTGGTGACCGAGCCGACGGAGTTCGAAATGAAAACCGTGTAGGTGTCGGCGTCGGACGCGGCGGCACTCGCGATGGTGTAGCTCGAACTCGCGGCTCCGGGGATATCCACGCCGTTTTTCCGCCATTGATACGTGGCGGCCGGGATCGCGAACGCGGTGACGGTGAACGTGACGGAGTTGCCCGCGTTCACGGTTTGCGACGTGGGTGCGACGGCGATGACGGGGGCGAGCGACGGCGTCCAGGAACCGGTGACGGTGCCGGCGAGATTGGTGTTCAGGACCCAGGTGGCGTTGCGATAGTTGGCCTGCGTCGTCGCATCCGTGGGCATCGTCGTAAACAGGTCGCTGTTCGGGTTCGTGAACACTGCGCCATTCGCGTCGAGATTGGAGTCGTCCCAGTTGTGGACGCTCGTCGCGGAGGCGGCGCTGGCGACGTTGTTGAGAAGCCACCAGCCGCCGAGATAGTTGGAGCCGCTCACACCGGAGGCCGTGGCGAGGAAGGCGTTGTTCGTGGCGTCGCCGAAGATTGAATCGAGAACGACGACTTCGCTGAAAGGAAAATTACCCGAGGTCGGATCGATGCGGCCGAGGAAGGTGCCGGTGATGCCGGCGGGAGCGGTGAAGCGGCAGCCGACGAAAACGAAACCGTGAGCGGTGTTGCCGTTGCGGATCTGGGTGAAATAGCCGCCGGTGCGCAGCATGCGGATGTCGCAGTTTTTGAAAAACGCCGGTCCGTCGCCCCACATGAAATCGACGTCGCCCACGATGGTGGAGTCGCTGATGTAGGTCTGCTTGTTGAACTGAACGGTGTCCTGGTAGCTGAAGAATTTGCAGCGCGTGATGAGGTTGTGGCCGACGGTGGCGCTCGTGCCGTTGAGGACGATGGCCTCGGCTTGGGAGCCGTTTTGCGGCGTGGTGTTGTTGATGGTGAGATTCGCGAGCGTGAAATCGTGCACGGACTGCGCGACGAGGGTAGCGCGGTGATAGACGCCCGAGACGTTGTTGAACGTGTTGTTATTCGGGTAGGCGATGTTCGTGAGCGTGGCGTCTTCGCCGAGGACCGTGACGTTGTGCTTCGACTGGAAACCGACCTCTTCGAAATAGGTGCCGTTCTTCACGAAGATCGTGGTGGGCGTGGTGTTGTTGGCCGGGATGAAGTCGAGCGCGGCCTGGAGCGTGACGTAGTCGCCCGAGCCATCGGCGGCGACGGTGAGGTTGGTCGTGCCCACGGCGGGGCCGCTGGTCTTGGTGGAGAAGCGCCAGGTGGCGGTGTCGCTGATGCCGGGGAAGGACAGGCCAGAGGAATTCACGAAGACGCCGGCGTCGACCTTGACGTAGTAGGTCTTGTTGTAGGCGAGCACGCCGTTGCGCGGGTAGATCGTGGCGGTGTTGCCGGCGATGGTGACGGGGTAGTAATTAAAATTAGTCGCGATGCCGCCGATCGGCTTGGTCTGCACGGGCAGGAGCAGCGTCGAGAGCGTGCTCGAAGCGCGGAGCGTGTCACGTAGTGCGGTTGCCGTGACGAGATCGATCGAGTCAACGACAACGTTGGTGGATGCGTCATAGATGCGCAGGAAACCCGAGACGCCCGCGGTGGGCGCTTCGTTGAAGGTGATGGTGAGGCGCGTATCGGGATTGTGTGCGCTCGCCGAGGTGACGGCAGTCTGCGCCATGGTGGCGGAGAGGACGGCGACGGAAGCGGGCGCGCTCGTGACGGAGCTGACGGCGTTGGTGATGACGACGGTGTAGTTGGCGGTCGCGGCGCCGGTGGCGCTGCTGATAAGATAGGAGGACGAAGTCGCGCCGGGGATGCTGGCGCCGTTCATCCGCCACTGATACGTGGGAGCAGGAGTGCCAGTGGCCGTCACCGATAGCGTGAGTGCGCCGCCGACGTTGATCGAGCCGCCCACGGGCTGACTGGAGATCACAGGCGCCTGGTTGACGATGAGCGCGGCGCCGGTGCTTGAAGCCGAGCCCTGACTGTTGGTGGCAACGACACGGTACAGGCCGGCGTTTCCGAGTGTCGCGCTTGAGATCGTATAGCTCGCGCCGGTCGCTCCGGCGACATCGCTGTAGTTGGCGCCGCCGTCTGTGCTTTGCTGCCACTGGTAGATGATGGGTGCCGAACCGTTCACGGTGGCGGTGAACGTCCAGGTGCCGCCGACGAGAATCGTGGAGCCGGTCGGATTGATGGTGATCGAAGGAGCGACGGCGCCGCTCGTGACGGTGAGCGTGGCGATCGAACTGGTGGTCGAGCCTGCGACGTCGGTGACGGTGACGGTGTAGTCGCCGGCATCGGCGAGTGCGACGCTGGGGATGCTGAAGGTCGGGCTACTGGGAGCGCCGCCGATGGGAGCGCCGCCTTTTTTCCATTGATAGCTGAGCGCGGTGCCGGTGCCGCCGTCAGCGGTCACGGACAACGTGAGGCTCTCTCCGATCATCTTCGTGACGCTCAGCGGCTGGGAAAGAATTTCGGGAGTGATGGTGGTCGTGCCGGTCGTGCGGATTTTCACCGACTTGATGTTCATCACGCTCGGAGTGCTGGAGACGCAGCGCCAGCCGATCGCGAACGCGTCATAGACGGCGGTGAGGATGCTGGTGCTGGTGACGCTCTGAGTGTAGAGCGGACTGCCAGTGGCGGTCGCGCCGGAGTAGAGCGAGGAGGAGAGCGTGAGCGTCGTCGCGCTGGCCTTGGTGATGCGGTAGACCTCGGTGTAGGTGGCGTTGGAGATGAAGGCCGCGAGGGTGGACGCGGGCGTGCTGCCGACGGTGGCGCCGCTGCCGTAGTTGTAGAGCACGTCCTGGTTGTTGACGTCGGTGGCGAGCTTGGCGGGGCGCGT
>JANYBX010000086.1 GCA_025360615.1 Opitutia bacterium | reverse complement strand
CTCGCCGAGATCGGCGGAGAGGACGAGCCAGCGGTGAGCGGTGAATGGCGTGGGGCTGTCGTCGATACGCGTGACAGGTTGGTCTAGCCACGCGGAGAGGCCGATGGCGGGGAGGTTGACGCCGACGGAATCGACGGGGGCGAGCCGGGGCGCGAGGGCGCGGAGCGCGGGGGAAAAGTCCGGAGCGATCTGCGGGCTGACGCCGCGCGCGGCGACGAGCAGGCCGGGGAGGGTGACGAGCAGGAGGCCCGCGAGCACGAGCCGGCGCGGGTGGGCGCGCCACGGTTCGACGGCGAGGATAAAGACCAAAGGCAACGCGGGGATGAACGTGCGGCCGCTGCCGAGTGGATCGAAGTTTCGCGTGGTCGCGAGCGCGACCATGCCGCCGAGATAGACGCCGAGGCCGAGCGCAAACGGGCGGGAATAAATCGTGGCGGGGCGCAGCCACGCGCGGATCGCGAGCACGGCGATGGGAGCGAGGGCGAGCCAACCGATGACGAGATTAAGCGGGGAGCGATCGAAGACATGGCGCACGCCGATGGTGGTGAAGGCGACGAGGCTGCTCCAGCCAAGTTCGGAGAGGGTGTCGCCCAAGCCGGCGAGGCCGGGGCCGGCGGAGCGCGCGGCGCCGCTGGCGTAGCCGCGCGTGGCGACGTTCCACGCCATGAGGCCGAGGCAGGCGGCGATGGCGACGGTGAGGATCGCGAGTTTGCGCGCGGCGGGGCCGCGAAACCACGGCCATTTTTCGCGGTGGAGAAACCAGAGGGCGAGGGCAGCGAAGCCGAGGATGCCGGCGTAGCGCAGACAAAAACCGAGGACGACGGCGACGGCGGCGGCGAGCCACGCGCGCGGCGAATCGGATTCCGCGAGCGCGACGAGCGCGGCGGTGGAGAGGGCCGTGAAGACGATTTCGGAACGGAGCGCGCCGAGCTCGATGATGCAGACGGAGGTCGTTGAAAGGATGAGCAGCAGGGTGAGGGCGACGCGCGTGGAGTGGAGCGTAGCGAGCAACGGACGCCAGAGCAGTGCGCCGAGGGCGGCCCAGCCGAGACAGTTGATGAGGAGCTGGCTCGTGAAGGCGGAAAAGCCGAGGCGCGAGAGGGCGGTGCCGAGGAGGGGAAACCCGAACGGCCAGTGCGTGCCGAAGGAGGACGGAAACTCGGTGCGGAACTGTTTCGCGTATTCCAAGTAGTAGTGCGGATCGAAACCGATGAGCCGGGTGCCGCGATAGGCGAGCAGCGTGAGCAGGGCGGTGAGCAGGAGCGCGGCGAGTCCGGCGAGGGCGGAGGCGCGGAGGGCGAGATCGGATTTTGGGCCGGGGAGGGACAAGGGGCGAGAGGCGGTGATGGAGAGGAGAACGGGTTATCATTAACCCGCTGCTGCGACTTTGCGCGCTGGTGATGCGGAGCGTAACCGGCGCGTTGGGGATAACGCGCCCTACCTCGGAAAGACGTGGCGCCAGCCGTGGCGGAAGTAGCCGCGTTTGGATTCGGCGACGTAGTGGTGGAGCACGGCCGTGGGTTGCTGGCACTCGGCTTGGGTGGGTAAGACGCGATAGTCGGCGGCGGGGAGGCGCGTGGGGTTTTGGGCGGAGAGGAGAATGGCAGAGAGCGCTTGTTCGAGAAAATAGCTGGTGCCGTGTTGCGCGAGGAGCGTGGCGCAGGCGTGCTCAAGCTTTTCCCAGTCGATGGTTTCACTGCGGAGACCGAGCACGCCGACGTTGACGCACGAGGGGAGCGGGCCAGTGGAGAGCGTTTGCAGCGTGGCGGCGGGATAGCCGTAGGCGTCGGCGATGTCGGTCAGGTGAATCGCTGGAGCAGGGTCGTCGAGCCACGCGAGGAGCGCATCGGGGCGGCGAAAAAAAAGCATGTCGGAGTCGAGCACGAGGCGCGGGCCGGGGCGGCCGGCGTGACAGTCGGTGAGCTTGCGGAGATGGAGATAGGTGCGGCGTTGGGCGCGCAGCGCGGGGAAGCGCGCGGTGGGGAGAAAGGCGTCAAGGACGGCTTCGGCGACGGTGGCGGTGATGATCTTGCTATCCGGGAAAAGACGGTGGGCTTCGTTGATGAACTCCTGGTCGATGGTGCCGTCGTCGTGGAAAACAAACGGCAAGGGGCGGCCGGCGGCGCGGACGAGCGACCACGCGCAGAAGGCGGTTTGGTGCCAGTATTTTTTTCCGGTGAGAAAGCAGAGGTCGGGGCCGCGCGGGAGGGCGGGATCGAGCGGGGCGGTGGGCGTGAGCCAGGCGGCGGCGACGCGCATGGCGTGCTCGGCGCGGCGATTGCGCCACTGGTTGAGCGGGCCGCCTTCGCGCACACTGCGGGCGAGCGCGGCGAGAGGCGCGTGATAACCGAGATAGAGGAGGCGGCCGGCGGTCATGGCGGCGGGAGCGCGGCGAGCAAGTTCGCGAAGGAGGCCTCGTCGAGCGTGCGGGATTTCGCGTAGGAGGCGTTTTGGAAACGGCGGAGGGCGTTGGCGGCGGCGACGGGGCCGAGGACGCGGGCGAGTTTTTGAAAATAGTGTCCGCCGAGCGCGGCGAGATCGACGGCTTGGTGGAGGTTTTCCCAGATGGAAAGCTGGCGCGCGCAAAACTCGGGGGAAAAATCGCGCGGAAGGCGGCGCCAGGAGACAAAGGCTTTCTCGGCGACGAGCTGGCGGGCGCGGAGGGCGAGGGGCGAATGGGCGGGCGAGCGGCGGGCGAAGGCTTCCATGACGGCGAGGGAGGCGACGCCGAGTTTCTCCCAGTGGTTGGTCAAGCGTGCGCCGGGGTGCGCGCCGATGAGGGTGTGCGGACCGGGGATTTTTATCACGCCGGCGGGACGGGGGGCGGCGTTGTGGTAGAACCAGATTTCGGCGACGGGATTGTAGAGTGGCGAGGGTGGAAAAAACGCGTGGGCGACAACGGCGTCGAGATAAGTGCGGCGGAAGATCGGGCTGTGGGGCGCGGGTTGGACGGTGATGTGGAACGCGACGGAATCGGTGGTGAGGAGGGCGGGCGCGTCGGGCGTCAACTCGGTGGGGCCCGAGTCGGTGAGCACGCAGCGAGCCGTATCGGTGTAGCTGATATCCGATTCGGTGGCGTCGATGGCTTCGAGCTGGAGGTGGAATTTTTCAGGGCTGACGAGGTCGTCGGAGTCGAGGAAGAGGACGTGGCGGCCGGTGGCGGCGGAGAGGCCCGCGAGGCGGGCGAAGAGGAGGCCGCGGTTTTCCTGGCGGATGAGCTTGGTGGCGGCGAAGCGGAGGCGGTTGAGCGAGGCGGCGACGGGCGGAGTGGAGCCGTCGTCGACGATGATGGTTTCAACGCGCAGGCCGGCCGAGGCGGCGGTGACGCTGGCGAGCGTGTGGCGGATGAGATCGCCGCGGTTGAAAACCGGGATGATGACAGAAAGGTCGGGGGTCATCGGGCTAGGCGAGCGAGACCGAATCGAGGGAGAGCGTTTCTCCGTGAAGGGCGTCGGTCCGGAGGAGAGCGGCGGCGACGTCTTCGACTGAAATCGCAGTCATGCAGCAGCGCGCGAAATCGCAGCGGTTGCGCTGCCAGCAGGGGGCGCAGGGGACGGGCGTGAAAAGATTTTCGTTCGTAGCATAGCCGGAGATCGCGGGGTGCAGAGCGCCGCCGTAGATGACGACGGCGCGGACGTCGACGGCGCGGGCGAGGTGCATGAGAAAGCCCTCCTGGCATACGACGGCGCGGGAGGCGGCGACAAGCGCGGCGCTTTCGCGGAGTGTGGTGCGGCCGCGAAGATCGCGGGCGCCCTCGAGGAGCGGATCGGCGGCGGCGCCGAGCTGGACGAAATCGAAACGATCGTGCAGCTGGTGGACGACGGCTTGGAAGCGCGCGGAAAACCACTCCTTGTTGGCGCTGAAAAATTTCGTGCTGCGGCCGGTGCTGTGGATGACGACCTGGCGCGGGGAAAGCCGGCCCGAGGCTCGCTCGGCGGCGGTGAGATGAAGGTAGGGGCGGAGGGAAATTTCGCCGGTGAGGCCGGCGAGGCGGCACATCTGCGCGATGAAGTGCTCGCGCGGCGCGGGCGAGGGCGCGTCGTCGTCGGGCTTCATGCCGACGTAGTAGGGCTGGACCACGGACACGCCGAGGCGGCGGAGGGCGAGGGCGTGGTAATCGTCGAGGGGAAGGACGCGGTCAACGTCGGGGTTGCCGGCGAAGAGATCGGCGTGGCGAGTCATCATCCAGAGATTGTTTTCGCCGCGGCGGCGGCATTCGTGGAGGAGCGCGGTGCAGAGCAGATCGTCGCCAATGCTGACGTGGCCGAAGAGGACGAGGCGGTTGGGGCGACCGTAGCGCGCGAGTTGCCAGGCGACGCGGGGGGCGGCGGCAGCGCGGCGGAGCAGGCGGGAGGGCGAGATCACTTGCGGGCGACGAAATTACCGAGCGGGTGCGCGGTGTCCTCGTGCCGGGTGAGCGGCACGATAGTGAAGCCGGCGGAACGGAGGAGGGACTTGGCGGGCGTGTTTTCCTCGATGGCGTCCTCGAAGACGACGGCGCGGCACGTGGACGAAGCGAGCGCGGCGGAGAGGCCGGTGAGGGCGGGGAGCTCGTGGCCCTCGACATCGATTTTGATGACGGTGGGCGCGGGGAGGACACCGCTCGCGATGAGGTCATCGCCGCGCGCAGTGGCGACGAGCACGGTGCCGGTGTAGCCGCCGCCGGACCAGGGCGAGAGCGTGGTCATGCCGGAGTTGCCGGAGGGCGCGAGGTGGAGCGGGGCGTAGCCGGCGGTGTCGGAGAGGGCGAGGGCGACGAGGCGAATCTCGGCGTGGTTGAGCGTGGCGTTTTGGAGCAGGCGGGCGTGGGTGGCGGGCGCGGGCTCGAAGCAGACGACGGTGGTTTCGGGGGAGAGCGTTTTCGCGGTGATGCCGTGGAGGCCGAAGTTGGCGCCGATGTCCCAGAGCACGGCGCGGGGGCCGAGGTGAGGCTGGAGGGCGGCGAGCACTTCGGACTCGTAGTAGCCGGAGCGGAGGACGGTTTGATCGATGTAGGAAAACGGCTGGAGCGCGAAGACGGGGCCGTGCGGCGTGCGAACGAGGAGGGAGTTTTCGACGCGGAGGGCGTGGGCGAGTTTCGCGGAGCCGCGCCAGCCGCGGCGAATCCACGAGGCGAGCAGGCGGTCGCGCCAAGGGAGGGGCGGGTGAATGAGGGCGGCGGTCATTTCGCGGAGTCGCCGAAGCGCGTGAGGTCGGCTTGGCCTTCGAACTGGCCGAGGCGGGCGGCGAAGCGCACGCGGGCGGCGCGACTGAGCCAGGGGAAGGCGCGAAGCCACGCACGCAGCACGCGAAGCGGGACGGTCCACGGGGAAATGGCGGGCCAGGGGCACTGGCCGTGTAGGGCCAGCACTTGGACCCAGGTGCGCATGATGCCGCGGTTGAGGCTGGCGAGGTAGGCGGCTTTCAGGCGCGCGGCGGGGATGAGGTGCGTGAGGGAAAGCTCAGGCAGATAGGCGACGTCGCCGCCGGCGTGGAGCGCGGTGAAGACGAGATCGTTGTCGCCGCCGGAGGCGAGGTTGGAGCCGGCGCGGTCGAGGCGGCGGCGGCGGCGATCACCGGCGATGGCGGCGGCATAGGCACGGGCGGCGTCGCGGCGAATCGCGAGGCCGGCGCCGACGGGGGCGAAGTCGGGCCAGGGGGCGTCGGGTGCGCCGGTGGCGAATTTTTCGGCGGGGCCGAGGTCGCGGAGCGCGAGCAGGCCGTGGAAGGGCGCGGCCCACGCGGGCGGCGGCGTTTCCCACACGGGCCGCACCGGGCCGCCGGCGGCGACAAGGCGCGGGTGGCGGGCGAAGGCGGCGACAACATTCGCGAGATAGGCGGGGGAGAGGACGTTGTCGTCGTCGACGAAGACGAGGAGTTCGCCTTGCGCCTCAGCGATGCCGCGCAGACGGGCACGGGTGAGTCCGACGTGGATTTCGGCGACGATGCGGGCGTTGGCATGGGCGCGGAAAACTTTGTTCGCGGAGAGCGGGGAGGTGGAGGCGTTGTCGATGACGAGCAGTTCCCAGTCGGAGACGGGGAGCGTCTGCGCGGTGAGTCCGGCGAGGGTGCGCGCGAGACGGCCCGAGTGGGGATTATGTGTGCAGAGGATGACGGTGAGGAGGGGCACGGGGGTAAATTTAGCGGGGGCGGGCGAGTTCGGTGGCGTAGCCGAATTTGTAGGCGAGGTGGCATTGCCACGCGAGGGAGCGGCCCCAGCGGGCAGGGTGGGCGACGTGGCTGAGTACGGGACGGGAAACGAACGAGCCGAGGATCATGGTGAGCGCGGCAAAGCGGCGGGGGGAAGTTTCATCGCGGCGGGCGAGGCTGACGCCTTCCCACCAGAGGCGCCGGCGAAACCAGGCGCGGGACATGCGCGTGGTGGGGACGAAGTGTTTGACCCAGAGCTGGGGATCGTAGAGCGCGCGGCCGCCGGCGGCGCGGAGGCGGTCCCAGAGATCGCTTTCCTCGTGCGAGAGGAGGGAGGTGCCGCGCCGGCCGAGGGCAGAGTTAAAACCGTTCACGGATTCGAGCGCGGTGCGGCGGAAGGCCATGTTGGCGCCGACGAAGAGATGCGCATCGGCGGATTCGCGGCGCTCGGCGAAGGGTTCCCAGACGGTGAGCCAGAGCGCGAGGGAGGAGTCGAGCCACAGGGGCGGCGGGGTTTCCCAGTGGGGGCGCGCCGGGCCGCCGAGGCAGGCGACGGCGGGGGAAGCGGCGGAGAAATTTTCCACGATGCGCGCGAGCCAGTCGGGCGGGGCTTCGGCATCGTCATCAAGGAAGGCGACGAGGGGCGCGGTGCTGGCGCGCCAGCCGCGTTCGCGGGAGGCACCGAGGCCGGCGTTGGGCTGGCGAATGACGCGGAGATTTTTGAGAGGGGAAAATTGCGCGCAGACGGCGGGGGTGGCGTCGGTCGAGCCGTCGTCGATGACGATGAGTTCCCATTCGGCGGCGGGGAGGGTTTGCGCGGCGAGACTGGCGAGGCAGAAGGCGAGGCGATC
>JANYBX010000079.1 GCA_025360615.1 Opitutia bacterium | reverse complement strand
GGTCGGTGCGGTAGGCGTGAAGCCGGATAACTGGCTCCACGTCGCGCCGCGGTCGGGGCTGCGCCAGAGGCCGGCGTTGGTCGTGCCGAGGAAGAGGATACGGCTGTCGTTAGGATCGACTTGGAGGCGCTCGCCGCAGCCGCGCCCGTCCTCATTGCCCCCGAGTTTAAACGGAAGCGTCGTGCGCGTCCACGTGGCGCCGCGATCGGTGGAGGCGAGGAGGATGGCGCTGGGCGCGAAGGACTGGACGTATTGGCCGCAGGCGAGGTAGACGCGGTCGGCATCGCGCGGGTCGAGCGCGAAGGTGAGCACGCCGAGATTCATGAACTCGTTGTTGAGGCCGCCGATGTCGTCGTTGAGCGGGAGCCAGCGGCGCGCGGCGGGGTCCCAGCGATATGCGCCGCCGACATCGGTGCGGCAGTAGAGGAGATCGCTCTGCGCCGGATGAAACACGAGGCCGCTGACGAAACCGCCGCCCGTGATCGCGACGTTCTTCCACGCGTAGTTTTCCGCGGCGGCGAAGGGCGCGAGGGCGAGAAGAGCGAACGAGAGGAGAAATTTGGCGGCGGGGCGCATCGACTTGGGGCGTGAGGTTTGAAACGAGAAACTCGTGGTGGGAAACTCAAGCCGGCGGGCCGTGCCGAGAGAAGTTAACTTTGGTCATAGTGGTAGGGGGCGCTTGGCCTTTATCTGGAGAACCGATGTCTCCCGGCGCCGACCGAACACCAAGCGAGTTGTCGTTCGCTCAAAATCCAATCGTCATGTCCGTTCAGCCCCTGCTCGTTCGTTGTAAGATTGAATCCATCCGACCGATTCCACCCACTCCCATCGAAAGGAAAATAAACCCATGTCCACCACCCACACCATTCGGCTCCACCGCGTCCTCCGTGCGACGCCAGATAAAATCTATCGCGCATTCCTCGATGCCGATGCCATGAGCAAGTGGATCCCGCCCCACGGTTTCACGGGGAAAGTCCACCAGATCGATGCCCGAGTCGGCGGCACCTACCGGATGTCGTTCACCAACTTCACGACCGGCGCCGCTCACTCCTTCGGCGGGACCTATCTCGAATTGGTGCCCCACGAACGGCTGCGCTACACCGACAAGTTCGACGACCCGAATCTCCCGGGAGAAATCCAAGTGACGATCACCCTCAAAAAAGCGCTTTGCGGCACCGAGGTGAACATCGTGCAGGAAGGCGTGCCCGCCGTCATCCCCGCGGAGATGTGCTACCTCGGCTGGCAGGAATCGCTCAGCCAGCTGGCCGCGCTCGTCGAGCCGGAGATTCCCAATTGAGCGTCGCGAGGATAGCTCGCATTTCGAATTTCGGTTGAGATTTGCGATCTGTCTTTTCCCGTGTGGCGCGGAGCCACGCTACATTTCAGTCCGGACATCGTGAAAAACGCGTTGAGTTCGGGGCGGGTTCCACGGGAGTCGGGCATGGCGTCAGCGATGGCGGGCAACCTTGCGAGTTCAGCGGCGATGAACTGACTAATGATCGGCACGGCCGGACCTTCGCTCAACTCCTCGGCTGCCTGCTTGCGCTCCGCTAGTGCGTCGATCGCGGGCCGGTCCGGAGGGCCCGGGAGAGACGAGCGAGGATTGCGCGCCACGCCTCTGGATCACGCGGGGGTGGGCGCGCGGGAGAAACGGCGAAACGCCAGAATGGTAACGATGGCCACGCCCAGGGCTGCCACTTGGGTTCGAGCGAGCGAGGCAGCGGAGCCCCACACGAGCGGCGCGAGCATGGCCACGAGGGCGGCACCCGCGGTTTGGATGAAGCTTTGGCACGAGGCGGCGAGGCCGCGTTGCTCGGGGAAGAGGTCGAGGGCGAGCAGCGTGAGCGTCGGATACCCGAGCGCCATGCCGAAGGAATAGAAAAAGACCGGCGCGAGGCTCCACGGCAGGACGGGCGCATGCAGGGCGTGGAAAGCGAGATTGGCAATGGCCGCCCCGCTCATCGCGGCGAAGGACCAGGCGAGGGTGCGCATCGGCGCGTGCCGGCCCGCGAGGCGCCCCGAGAGCCACGCGCCGAGCGCCATGCCGGCGGTCAGCGGGCCGAAGAGCCAGAAGAACCCGGTGGAGGACACCCCGAGCTGGTGCATCAGAAATTCCGGCGCGGACGCGACGTAGAGAAACAGGCCCGCGAAACAAAACGTGGCGCCGAGGCAGACGGCGAGAAAGCGGAACGAGGTGAGCACGGTCCAGTAGGACTTTAGGAGATACACGGGGTGGAGCGTCTGGCGACGGTCGGGTGGGAGCGTTTCCGGAAGGATGCGTCGGCAGAGCAGCCAGATCGCGCCGGAATAGAGCACGAGAAAAAGAAAGACGGAGCGCCAGCCGAACCCGGCTTGCAGCCAGCCGCCGATGATCGGGGCGATGGCCGGCGCGAGGGCAAACGTCATCGAGACCTGCGACATCACGCGCTGCGCCTCCGGGCCGTGGAAGCGGTCGCGCACGATGGCGCGGCCCACGACCATGCCGGCGCCGGCGGTCGCGCCTTGCAGCGCGCGGAACACGAGGAGCATCGCGATGTTTTGCGCGAGCGCGCAGGCGAGCGAGGCGAGGGCGAAGAGCGCCATGCCCCAGAGCACCACGGGCCGGCGGCCGACGGCATCGGAGATCGCGCCGTGCCAGAGTGTCATCAGGGCGAACGGCACCATATAGGCCGTGAGCGTCATCTGCAGCGCATAGGGCGATGCGTTCATCACCCGTTGGATTTCGCCCATGGAGGGCAGGTAGGCGTCGATCGAGAACGGCCCGACGGCCGACAGCGATGCGAGCAACATGGCGAGTCCGCCACTGGTGGCCCTGGAGGTGGTCAGGCGGGATGATGGCATGGTGGAAGGGAGGTAGCGTGGGCCGGGAGGGGCTGAGCGCAAATGCGGCTTTGGCGGGGCCGATGCACACGGGCGCAGTTTGGGTTCGGCGGGGTCGGTTCTACAGTTGCGGAGCGGGCGGGGGGCCGGGCTAATTCTGTGCGGCGCCAGTCCGCGTCCAAACACTTCCCCAATGACTGACATCTCCCGCCTCGCCCTCGAACTCGGCCTCAAGCCGGAGCACCTCACATTTTATGGGCGCGACAAAGCCAAGGTCTCGCTCGCGGCCCTCGATGGTGCGGCGGCGCGCGGGCGGATCGTGCTCGTGTCGGCGATCACGCCGACGCCAGCGGGCGAGGGGAAGACGACGGTCTCCATTGGACTCGCGCAGGGGTTGAAAAAAATCGGCCGCTCGGTCGCGCTCGCGCTGCGGCAGCCGTCGATGGGGCCGGTCTTTGGGCGGAAGGGCAGCGCGACGGGCGGCGGCAAAAGCAGCCTCACGCCGGCGGAGTCGATCAACCTGCATTTCACGGGGGATTTCCACGCGATCACAGCGGCGCACAACCTCCTCGCGGCGGCGATCGACAACCGGCTCCACTTCAAGTCCACGCGGCTCGCGCCCGAGGGCGTGCTCTGGAAACGCGCGCTCGATTCAAACGACCGCGCACTCCGCGCCATCACGATTTCGCGCGGATCGGCGGTCGAGCGTGCGTCGGGTTTCGACATCACGGCGGCGTCGGAGGTGATGGCGATTTTGTGTCTCGCGAATTCGCGCGCCGATCTCCGCGCGCGGCTGGATCGCATCGTGGTGGGCTTTGCCGTCGGCGGAGAGCCGGTCTTCGCGAAGGAGTTTAACGTGACGGGCGCGCTGCTCGCGGTGCTCCGCGACGCGATTGAACCGAATCTCGTGCAGTCGCTCGAAGGCGTGCCGGCCTTTGTGCATGGCGGTCCGTTTGCGAACATCGCGCATGGCTGCAACTCCGTGCTGGCGACGCGCCTCGCGCTCGCGCACGCGGACTTCGTCGTGACGGAGGCGGGCTTTGCCTTCGATCTCGGCGGGGAAAAATTTATCGACCTGAAGTGCCGGCAGAGCGGGCTCGCGCCCTCGGTGATCGTGCTCGTGGCGACGGTGCGGGCGCTGAAGATGCACGGGGGCGTGCCGCTGGCGGAGTTGAAGTTGCCCAACGTGGCGGCGGTCGAGCGCGGGCTGGAAAACCTCGCCGCGCACCTCGCCAGCGCGGCGCAATTCGGCCGGCCAGTGGTGGTGGCGATCAATCGTTTTCTCACGGATGAGCCCGAGGAACTCGTGGCGATCCATCGTTTCTGCGCGGCGCAGGGCGTGCGTTGCGCGACGGCGGATGTGTTTGGCGCGGGTGGCGCGGGCGCGGTCGAGTTGGCGGAAACGGTGGCGGCCGCGATGCCGGCGGAGGTGGCGCCGCTGCCGTTTCTCTATCGGGACGAGCAGCCGGTCGTGGAGAAAATCCAGGCGATCGCGACGCGCATGTATGGCGCGGATGGCGTGGTGCTCACGCCGGCGGCCGAGGAGAAACTGGCGTTATTTACCGCTGCGGGCTTTGGCCATCTGCCGATTTGCATGGCGAAGACGCAGGACTCGTTGAGCGACGATCCGAAGAAACAGGGCC
Source organism: Opitutia bacterium (assembly GCA_025360615.1). Classification (GTDB taxonomy): domain Bacteria; phylum Verrucomicrobiota; class Verrucomicrobiia; order Opitutales; family Opitutaceae; genus Tous-C4FEB. The sequence continues at coordinate 15,555 of JANYBX010000079.1, read as the reverse complement.
GGCCGCGCGGCTTCACGATCACCGTGCGGGATTTCGAAATCGCGAATGGCGCGGGCTTCCTCGTGGCGCTGACGGGTCAGATGCTGCGGATGCCGGCGCTACCGCGGATCCCCGCGGCGGAGCGCATCGACGTGACGGAGGACGGGACGATCACGGGGATTTGAGCGGGCGTGGAGCACGACCGATGGAACCAAGGCAGGGATCACAGAGGACACGGAGCCCAGACACGGGGGTTTGAGAGGACACAAGGACTGCCCATTTTTGACTCGGTGAACGCTGGGTCGGAACTCCGTGCTCTTGTGACCGAATGGTTCAGCCGAAAAAGCAGGCGTGGGCGTCCTGATCGACCACCCGAAGTACATCGGCCAGGGAGCGCGCCTCAGGGAAGGGTTGATAGCCGTGCCATTGGCCGTCGGCTCGTTTCCAGTAGAGGCGCCAGACGCCGCGACTGCGGACAAACTGCACCTTGGCGAGCGATTCCTCCACTGTTTGGTCCGGTTGGTCGAACCGCGGTCGAACGAAAAAGAATTCGATGGCGTGGCCCGTGAAGCGCTGGCCCTCCCTCATCTTGTCCCGCAGGTGCAACGGGGGACGCCGCCGGGACCAAAGGCATTCCTCGATCAACGCGGTGTGCTCGACGATTTCGGAGTCGGTAAAGGCCATGGTGACTGAGGCTGACAGGGCTGCGAGCGTGGGCGTGACGTTTAGAATTTCTCGCGGGTCACGGGTTGCGGGCGGAGGGTGTCGGGGAGGGGGCGGCTGGCAGTGAGGGAGAAATCGGTGACGTCGCGGAGGTCGATGAGGGGGGCGTTGGCGGTGCCGCGTTTCAGGTTGAGGTGGTCGAAATAAGCGTCTTCCACATCAGCGAGGACGAGGGCGGGGCGGGCTTCGGGGGAAATGAAATCGGCTTTCACGTGGTTCATTTCGACGCCGCGCACGTGGCGGAAGAAAAAGGCGTAGGAGGGCATGCGGCCAAACATGCCGGGCTCGGGGTAGGATTTTTCCTCCTCGGGCGGGACGCGGTCGGCGTGCTCGGCGGTGCCGCCGCCTTTTTGGACGAGGCGGATGTTCGAGAAGCGCAGATCCTCGACCGGGTGGTCGGGGATGCCGCTGACGATGCAGCCGAGGGCGCCGTCGGCATCGGAGGAGACGAGGTTGTCGATGCTGATGCGGCGAATCGTGCCGACGGGCGTCTCGGCGGGGCCGCGCATCCGGCGACCGAGGCGGATGAAGACGGGGGAGTTCGCGAGGTGCCGCATGGTGATGTTGGAGATCACGACGTCCTCGATGTGGGAGCCGTCGACGCTTTCGATGGCGATGCCGCGGCAGTCGTCGAAGACGCAGTTGGTGATGGCGATGTTTTTGAAATCCCCGTTCGACTCGGTGCCGAGTTTGATGCGGCCGGTGCGGCCGGAGTGGTAGGCGGGCTGGCTGCGCTGGAAGGTGGCGTCGATGAGGGTGCCTTCGTCGAAATTGCCGGCGAGATAGCAGTCGGAGATGGTAATGTTGTCGCAGTGGCGGACCTGGCCGAGGCCGTAGGTGGCCTTGAGGCAGATGCCGTCGTCCCATGGGGAATTCACGCTGCAGCGGGTGATGCGGACGTTTTGGCAGGCGTCGACATCCATGCCGTCGCGGTTGGTGTCGATCTTGAGGTTGTCGATGGTGAGGTTGTCGACGCCGGTGGCGAGGATGCCGAACCAGCCGCCGTGGAGGATGGAAAAATCGCGGAGGATGACGTCGTGGCACTCGCGGAGGGCGATGGCCTTGTTGCCGCAGCCGGGGGGATTGGCGTAGTAGCGTTTCTCGCCCTTGGTCTCGTCGGCGAAGCGGTTGAAGCCGCTGTCGAGGCCTTTGCCGTGGAGGAGGCCGGGGCCGAGGATGGAAACGTGGTGGAGGCCGATGCCCCAGATGAGGCTGTTTTTCCAATGGCTGTGGCCGAAGTCCTGATAGTGAAACTTGCTGTCCCATTCGTTGGGCTCGGGGTCGTCGAACTTCGCGACGGTTTGGTGCGCGGCCTCGATGGTGGCGCCGGCTTCGAGGTAGAGGGTGATGTTATTTTGAAGTTGGATCGACGCGGAGAGATAGGTGCCGGGAGAAAAATAAACGGTGCCACCGCCGGCGGCGGAGGCCGTGGCGATCGCGCGGTTGATCGCGGCGGTGTCGAGCGTGTGGCCATCGCCGGTGGCGCCGTGGGCTTTGACGTCGTAGACGATGGAGCCGGGGACGGGCGCGGCGGACGTGGTGCGCGGGAGCGCCAGCGTGGCGGCGAGGGCGAGGGTGGTGAGGAGGGGGCGGAGCACGGGAGAGGGAAAGGGAGCGAGAGAGAGCGTGGTGGCCCGGGGATCTAAGGTGGGGGATTTAATGATACGGGGATGGAGTGGGGGCGTCGTCGCCGCCGGGTGGACTACAGTTTCGCGTGCTGGGCGGCGACTTGGGCGGGGGTGATTTCGGAGGCGCCTTTGGCGAAGTTTTTCCGGAGGTAGTTGAGGAGGCTCGCGAGGTCGGCGTCGTTGTAGAGGGCGAAGGGCGGCATGACGTTGGAAAATTTCTCGCGGTTGGCGGGGAGGACGGCGGCGGGGCCGCGGAGGAGGACGTCGATGAGGCGGTCGGGGTCGCCGGCGACGACGGCGCTGCCTGCGAGCGCGGGCTGCATCGCGGAGACGCCGCTGCCGTTGGGCATGTGGCAGACCGCGCAGACTTGAAGATAGATTTTTCCGCCGGGCGTGTCGGCGCCGATGGGCGCGGGGGCCTGCGGGGCGGCGGCGAGGGACTTTTTGGCGGAGGCGCCGGTAGGAGTTTCACCCGTGTAAACGATGCGCCAGATGCGGCCTTGGTCGGTGTCGCCAATGTAGAGAGAGCCGTCGGGGCCGACGGCGGCGCCGCAGGGGCGGTAGCGAGCGGCGCTGGTGTTGGTGAATTCGTCGAGGTTGGAGAAGCCGTCGGCGAAGGTCTCGTAGGGGCCGCGCGGGAGGCCCTTTTCGTCGAAGGGCACGAAGGCGACCTTGTAGCCGGCTTGGGCACGGGGGGCGCGGTTCCACGAGCCGTGGAAGGTGATGAACATGCCGCCGCGATATTTTGCGGGAAACTGCTGCGCGCCGTAGAACGCCATCTGGAGGGGAGCCCAGTGGGCGGGGAAGGCGACGACGGGTTTGTCGAAGAGGGGGTTGTCGTCGCGCTTGCGGTTGTCGCCGCCGTATTCGGGGCCGACCATGCGGGCTTTCTTGATCGGATCCCAGTAGGTGTAGGGCCAGCCGATGTTCACGCCTTCGCGGAGGAGGTGCATTTCCTCGGCGTCGCGCTCGGCGTTGTCCAAGTCGTCGTAATACTCGGGCGCGATGGTGTTCATCTGGTCGCGGCCCATCATCGCCATGAAGAATTCGTGCGAGGTGGGGTGCCAGGCGAGCGCGAGGGAGTGGCGGTGGCCGGTGGAGAAACGGGTGCCGTCGGCCTGGGTCTGGTTGAGCTTGTTCGCATCGAAGCGCCAGAAGCCGCCGTAGGTTTTTTGAAACTCATCGACCTCCTCGGTTGTTTTGCCTTTCGCGCCGAGGCGGCGGTCGCCGGTGCTGTACACATTATAGGGGGAGCCGACTTCGACGATCAGGCGGCCGCTTTCGTCGAAGGCGAAGGCCTTGGCGTCGTGGTCTTTCTCGGCGGGGAGGTTTTTGACGATGGTCTCGCACTCGCTCGTGGGAACGAGTTCGGCGGGATTATATTTGTAGCGGTAGACGGCGGTGCGGCTCGAGTGGTAGAGCCAGCCGTCGTGAAACATGATGTGGGTGCCGCCGTCGCCGGGGCCGAATTCCTTGATGAGATCGACTCGGCCATCGCCGTCGGTATCGCGCATCGCGAGGATGTTGCCGCGAACGAGCTTCGCGAAGATGTCGCCATTGGGCGCGACGACGATTCCGCGCAAGCGCTCGGGGCTGTTGCCGACTTTTTTGCCGGCGACGAGATTATCGGCGACGACGAGCGCGCGGAAACCGGGTGGGAGATTGATCGCGCCGTCGTCGGCGTCAGGGGTGGGCGGGGCGCCAAAAGCGGCGGCGGCGAAGGTGAGGAGGAGGGAGGCGCGGAGGAGTTTCATGCGGGGGAAGGGAGGGGAGGGAGCGAGGCGGTCTTGCTGTAGGCCCGACCGGTGGTCGGGGTGTCGGAAACCGACCGGCGTTCAGTTCTACAGACGGAATTCGGAATTCTACTCCCACTCAAGCACGAGGAGCGAGACCGCTTGGCGCGGGAGCCGGACGGCGAGCGTGGCGGCGTGGTCGGCGATCTGGACGGAGGCGGGGGTTTCGGTGACGGCGTCGAGCTGGCCGGCTTTCAGGAGTTGCGCGTATTGGGCGTCGGTCGGCTCGTGCGGCGAACCGAGGCGTTGCCACGCGGCGAAGGCGTTGCTGTGCGTCTGATCGATGCGGTAGTGCGTGAGCTTGGCGGCACCGCTGGCGGGCGGGAGGTGCGCGAAGGCGAACTGCACGGCGGCGTCGGGGCCCGGGAGGTCGTCGTCGTGATAGTGCCAGAGGAGCACGCTGAGTTTTTTGCCGTCGAGGCTGGTGAGCGCGGAGACATCGGGCTCGCCGCGCACGCCGTCCTTGATGATCACGTTGAGCGGGGTTTCGCCGGCGCTCTTCGTCTCGACGCGCTGGCCGCCCATGCGGCTGAACATGCGGAAAACATTCAGGACGGGCAGGTCGATGCCGTTGGAAGCGAGCACGCGCTGGCCGGCGAAATACGGCTGGTCCTCAAACTCGAAGGCCCAGGTGAGCGCGCCCTCGAGGTTCACGCCGTGCTTGTCGGCGAGCGTGTATTTGCGGGCGAAACTGGCGGCGGTGTAGCTGGAATACATCGTGGTGTTGCGGTAGCCGAGCGCGGGGCCCTGGCAGGCGGCGCAACCGTCGGGATCGGATTCGCCGATGACGATGGGTTTGGATTTTAGCTCGGGGACGGCGGCGATCATGCTGAAGCCCTTGTCGATGCCGCCGAGCTGCGAGGAGATGCCGAGGCGCACATGGCCATCGACGAAGCGCGGCGAGCCCTTGGCGTGGAAGGAGAGGAAATCCGTCGGCGTGCCTTTCGCGCCGGTGGCGTAGTTGGTGCCGCTCACGCAGTGGATGAGAAAGTTTTCCATGAACTTGCCCCCGCTGCCGGCGACATCGGGGCCGCCGACGCGCGCGGTGGGGAGGGCGCGGCGCACGGCGTCGATCGCGTAGTCGTGGAGCTTGTAGAATTCCTCGGGCGTGGCGTGCCAGTAGGAGGCGCCGTTGGGCTCGTTCCAGATTTCCCAATACCATTGCTCGACCTCGGCTTTCCCGTAGCGCTCGACGCAGTGTTTTACCCACTGGTAAACGAGCTCGGCCCACTTCGCATAATCTTTCGGCGGGTAGGCCCAGCCGGTGCCGATCACGTCGTATTTCATGCCGGGCCGCCACTCGTGTTGGTAAGGCTGCGGCTTGACGGAGAGCGCCTCGGGCATGAAGCCGACCTGGGCGTAGGGACGCACGCCGCGCGCGCGGTAGGTGTCGAAAATGTTGTCCACGATCGTCCAGTTGTAGATCGGCTTCCCCTGGGCGTCCTCGGTGTAGGCATTGGTGCTGCCCCATTTGAGCGCGGGCGTGCCGTCGCCGGTGCTGAGGAGGTTGTGCGCGCGGAAATAAACCTGCTCGGGTCGCATCGCGCCGAGTTCGCCAATGAGTTTTCGGCCGTCCTTCATCGTGGCGTAGTTCGGCTCGTCGGCGCCGAAGAAACGCCAGATGGGTTTCATCTCGCCGATGGGTTTGGCGGCATCGATCTGGATCGCGACGGGGAACGAGTCCGGAGCGGGAGCGGCGGGGGCTGGGGCGGGCGCCGAGGTGGATTCGGCGAGCGCGGGCAGGGCGGCGAACAGCCCGAGGAGGAGGCGGGGGAGGAGCAGGGTTTTCATTTCAAGAGGAGGACGAAGCCGCCATGCGGTTTGAGCGTGACGGTGAGCTTTTGGTCGGCGCCGAGGGTGACGGATTTTTGCGCGAACAATGATCCTTCGCCGCCATCGGCGATGAGCGTGCCGGTGGTGCCGGCGGGAAGTGCGCTCAGGTCGAGCGTGAGCGTTTTCTCCGCGGACTCGGCGTTGATACCGGCGACATACCAACGGCCCTCGCCGCGCCGGGCGAGGACGGCGAATTTCCCCGGGTAACCGTCGAGAAACTTCGTGTCGTCCCAAATGGACGGGACGTGTTTCATGAAGTCCTGCACGTAGCCGGGCATCTTTGCCATGCCCTCGGGAATTTCGGCGTAGTGCTGAATCCCGGACGTGAAGAGCACGGCGAGGGCGAGTTCGAAGGCGCTCGTGGTGCGGCGCTCGATCTTGCGGATGCGGTCGAGCACGACGGGCGTGAAATCCATCGGGTCGAAAACATTCCGCGTGAACGGCAGCATGGCGGCGTGAGTCGGCTCCTCGTCCGCGTTTTTCTGCTCGAAGGTGACGAACTCCAATCCGCGAATGGACTCCATCGTCATCAGGTGCGGATAGGTGCGCTGCCAGCCGCGCGGGAGCGTGGCGCCGTGGAAGTTCATCAGCAGGCCGTAGGGCGCGGCGTCCTCGAGGAGATCGAGATAGTAGTTGATCACGGGGCGGCCGTCGCCGGCGAAGAAATCGACCTTGAGGCCGCGGATGCCGATGGCTTGGAGCCGAGCGAATTCCCGCACGCGGTTTTCGTGCGTGAGCAATTTGTCCTTGGGCGTCTGCGGGGCGGAGTTTTCCACGCCGTTGGAGTTATACCAGAGAAGGAGGCCGATGTGTTTCGTGGCGGCGTAGTCGGCGAGCTCCTTGATTTTCTCATCGCCGATCTGCACGTCCCACAGGGCGTCGATCAGGCAATAGGCCCAGCCCATGTCGGCGGCGTAGTCGATGAAGCGTTTCTGCACGTCGTAGTTCGTCTCCTTGTCACCCATGAGCGGCCAGCTCCACGCGGCTTTTCCGGGCTTGATTTCGCCGGCGACAGCGAGGGCCGGTTTTGCGGCGAGGTCGATGCCGAGGGTGGACTCGGCGATGGTCTTCAAGCTCCCCACGGCGACGATGCGCCACGGCAGGAGCCACGGGAGCTTCGAGGCGGGATTCACCGGCTGGCCGGCGATCGTCTCGCGCGCGTCGGGGAAACCGATCGCGTAGTCGCCGTCCGGCGAATCGTGGCGGAGGCGGGCGCCGCAATCGCTCCGGGTGAGCGAGCCTTCCGAGAGGAGGAGCCACGTGTCGCCCGAGCGAAACAGCGCCGGGAAAACCCAGCCGGCCCCGAGAGTGGAGGGCGTGCTGGCGGGGATTTCCTTCGCGTAATACTCTTCGTAGGACGGGTTCACTTCCTTCCAGCCGCTCTTCGCGACCGCCATCGGTTGCAGCCACGCGAGCGTGCCGGGCACGACGTGAAACGAACTCGTTTCCTCCTTCAGCGTGCGGACCTCCGGCGAGGTTTCGGGGAAAAAATAACGGAAGGCGACGCCGTCGTCGGAAACCTGGAAGATGATGTCGAGCTTCCGGCCGGCGGCGGTCGCGAGATGAAACACTTGGCGCTGGGCGCGGTAGTGGTTCTGGCGGCGTTTGGCGGTGAGGATTTCGTAGTCGTCCTTGACGGACTCGACGCGCGAGGCGGAGACGAGCGTGAGGCCGTGGGAAAAATCCTCGTCGTCGCGGACGAGGCCGAGGCGCGATTCGGCGAGCACGAGCTGCTTCGCGCGATGGATCGAGTAGGCGGGCGCGTGGTCGGCGTTGAGGTGGAACTCGACCGTGAGCTGTCCATCGGGGCTGGCGAGGGTTGCTGCTGCGGCCATGGCCGGCAGGGAAGCGATGAGGAAGAGGGCGAGGCGCAGGAGCGGGGGATGCATGGTCAGAGTGGGTTGAGGAGCGGGGCGAAATCGGCGGGCGAGACTCCCTCGACATCGACGAAGATTTTTTCCGGGCGCGCGTCGGGCGCCGCGAGCGAAGTGCGGACGTTTTTGAAATTCACGCCGCGCACGTGGCGGAGGTAGAGGCCGTAGGCGGGGAGAACTTTTCCGAACATGCTCATCTCGGGATAAGCGGATTCTTTTTCGGCGAGCAGCAGTTTCGCGTCATCGGCGGTGCCGCCGCCGGGCAGCGTGAGGTCGATGTTTTCCAACGTGAGATTTTCCACCGGGTGGCCGGGGACGCCGTTGACGAGGATGCCGATGCGCTCGACGCCGGTGGCGCGGATGTTTTTGAGCGTCACGTCGCGCAGCGTGCCGGGCGTCTTTTTGACGTCGCCCTCGCGAAAGGTTTTCAGGCGCGCGCCGAGGCGGAGGCTGATCGGAACGGTGACGCCCGTCATCGTGATATCGGAGATGGAAATGTCCTCGGTGTGCGCGCCGTCGACGGCGTAGATCGCGATGCCGGCCATCTTGGTGTCGCGGACCTCGCAGTGGCTGATGCGGATATTCGAGTAGTCGCCGATGGACTCGGTGCCGAGCTTAATGGCGTTGCACTTGGTCGAGAGTTTGCAGCCGGTGGCGACGATGTCGCGCGAGGGGACGATGCTGGTGGCCTTGATGCAGAGGGCGTCATCGCCGCTCTCGACATCGCAATCCACGATGCGCGCGTGCTCGCAGGAATCGAGGTCGATGCCGTCGTTGTTGATGAGGCCGGTGGTGCGCGTGCGGATCGTGACGCGCTCGACGACGATGCCGCGGCTTTGGAAAAAATTCAGCGTCCATGCGCCGGGATTCGTGAGGTGAACGTCCTTCACGGTGACATCGGTGCAGCGCAGCCAGCGCATCAGGAAAGGCCGCACGGTGTAGGGGTTTTGCGTGGCTTTCACGGCGGGGCCCTGGCCGTCGATCAGGCCGGTGCCCTCGACGCCCACGTGCTTCGCGCCATCGGCGACGATCAGCGCGTAGCCGAGCGGAACGCCGTCGCCGGCGATGAAGGGATCGACGTTGCGGTAGTCGGCGGCGCGAGTGCTGCCGAGGAGAACGGCGCCGGCGTCGAGGTGCAGTGTGACGTTATCCTTGAGTTGAATCGTGCCGGTGAGATAGCGGCCGGCGGGAAACGTGAGCGTGCCGCCGCCGGCAGCCGTGCAGGCGTCGATGGCTTTTTGGAGCGCGACGGTGTTGAGCGTGACGCCATCGCCGACGGCGCCGGATTGGGTGACATCGAGGGAGGGGCCGCTTGGGGCTGCGGCGGTCATCACGGTCACGGGCCCGAGCAGGCCGGAAGGGACCAGGGGGGAATCTTTCTTGAAATAATTCCACGTGGTGAACGTGAAGCGGCCCGGCGACGGGCGCGGTGTGGCTTTGAGAAACCACTCGGGAAACTCCTTCAGCGGTCCGCCGAAACCCATGTGGCCCTTGCCCCATTCGGCGTCGGCGGGCTCCTGCTCGTCGCCGATGAGGCGGTTGGCCCAGACGTTGGTGACTTCGATCTCGAGCTGGTTGGCGGAAGGTTTTAACGCATCGCGCGTAAGGGCGACGCGCCACGGGGCGCACCAGACGACGCCAAGATCGCGGCCGTTGAGCCGCACGCGGGCGAGATGCTGCACGGTGCCGAGGTCGAGCGCGCTAGCGTCTGCGCCGGCCGAGAAATCGAAGGTCGTGCGATACGTCGCGGTGCCGCTGAAGTATTTGATGCCGGGCTCGGGGCGCTGCGTCCAATCGCCGAGCGTGGTGAACGTGACCGGCTTTTCGGGGCCGCCCCATTTCGGATCGAAGGTGACGGACCAAGGGCCGGCGAGAGTCTGCGCGGTTTGGCGAACGGGGAAATTTTTCGCGGCGGTCGCGTGAGGCCCGGCCGGTTTCCGAAACACGACGAAGAAACTCTGCGCGGCGGCGAACTCCAGCGGCACGACGGTTCGCCCGGCGGCGGTCTCGAATTCCGGAAGCTCGCGCCGCGTGCCGGTGACGGCGTCCCACAGCTCGGGTTGGCGGCCGGCGACGGCGAACTCGCAGCGGGCCGAGGCGGCGGTGCGCGCGAGATTCGCGACGAAGTAAACATCCGCCGTGTCGCCCTGGCGGTGGATGCTTTGCAGGGTGGGTGCGCCCTCCGAGGTGGCGGTGGAGAAATCGTTTTTCTCTCCGGCGATGCGGCCCCATTGGAGGAGCGCCTGGCAGCGTTGCCAGTATTGCACCATCGCCTTGCCGGGTTCCCACCACGTTTGCGTGCGGTCGAAGTGGGAGCCCCACTGGCCCATGGCGTTGCCCGGTTGGTAGCGGTCGTCCCACGGCTGATGCACGAAGCGATGCAGGACGAGACGGTTCACGCCGGCGCAGAAGGCGGCGTCGCCGATGGGCTTTAGCCACGCGGGCGTTTCGGACCACTGGCTGTCGGCCGGCGCGCCGGTGAAGGCCTCGGCCTCGACGATGTTCTGGCCGGACTTGCGCAGTGCGGCGACGGTCGCGGTGAGTTCGAAGGGTTTGAAATTTCCTCCCTTGGTCCAGAACTCGGTCATCACGCGCCCGACTTGCGGCATGATGTCGTCCTGCCGCCACGGGCCACCGTAGGGCTCGCACATGAAGGTGAGTTTCGCCTCGCGCAGGAGACGTGAGATGGTGGCGAAATAAACATCGCGGTAGAGGTCTTTGATGGTCGCGTCGAAATCGGCGCGGAATTTTTTCGTCTCGTCTTCGCTGCCGACGGTGCGCTTCGCGAGCGTGGCGAGGAACGGCGTGAGATCGTAGCCGCGCCGCGTCGAGAATTCGGCGCGCATCGCGGGCGTCCAAGTCGGTGTGCCGGCTTCGTAGCTGTCGAAATGCACGTGCGTGAAACCGGTGCCGACGAGGTCGCCCAGGTGCTTTTGAATTTCGCCGATGACGTGCTGGAGGTGAAACGTCACCGCTGGCCCGCTCATTTTGTCGCACTCAAGACCGGTGGCGCGCCATTGGGCGGGCTGGTTGAGGCTGCCCATCGTGGTGTGGCCGAAACGATAGACGATCCAGTCGCCGGGCGGCGCGGTCCACGTGAGCTGGCCGTCGGCGGACATCGCGGGCGTGAGGTCGACGATTTGGTCTTTGGTCGCCACGCCGTCGGCCGGCAGCGCGAGCACGGCGATGTCGCGGTAATAGGTTTTTCGCGCGGCGATCTCGGGTTTTTCAACGAGGCCGGTGTCGGCGTTGAACATCGGAAAGGGCATGACCCCGCGTGGATCCACGACGGGCCGGGCGAGCGCGAGCGAAATGGGCGCCCCGCCTTTTATCGGATTTTCCGACCAGCAGACCTGCTGCATGGAAAGTTCGGGGGTGATCCAAGGCGCGCCGCTCGCAGTGTAGCCGGGGTTGTTGTGCGTGCCGAAATCGAGGCCGAGGCGTTTCGATTCCTCGGCGGCGTGGCGCACCATTTTCCACCATGGCTCGGTCCACGCGACGATCTCCGGCGTGGGACTGCGGCCGATTTCGCCGGCCCACGGGGTGCAGGTGTCGGCGAGGCTGAACATCGTGGTGCGGCCATAACCGGCGGCCTTGAGCGCCTCGAGGTCGCGCGTGATGCCGGGCTGGGTGATGTTTGAGCCCATCCACATCCAGAGGACGCCGGGTTTGGCGGAGTCGGGCGGGTGCGAGAAAAGGTCTTCGAGTTCGTCGGCGCGGCTGACGGTGGCGTGGATGAGGATGCAGGCGGCGGCGAGGAGCAGACGCCGGGCGAAGCGGGAACGGGAAAATCCAGTGGAATTTCCCAGCGGAATCCGGCGGTGTCCAAGTGGGCTCTTCACTGCGTTTAGTATAACAATCGGAGGAGGAAAACAATCGTCGCAACTACACGGCGACGTCGCCTTGCGACCACTGGCCGCCGATGAGACGCCACATCTTGCCGCTGGGATTTTTATCGCGGAGCGAGAGCGGTAGGCGCGCGGCGCGGACGTTGTCGTAGCAGTGGAGCGCGGCGAAGCGGCGGAGCGAGGCGGGGATGCCGACGGCGGTAAAACCGGGATGGCCCGTGCAGGGATAGGGGCCGCCATGGTTCATCGCGGGACTGACGGCGACGCCGGTGGGCATCTTGTCGTTGAGGAGACGGCCGACCTTGGCGCGGAGCAGCGGCTCGACGAGCGCGTGGAGCGCGTCGTCGGCGCCGGTGGTATCGGAGTAGATACTACCGGTGAGGTTGCCTTCGAGGTGGGCGAGGACGGCGGTGAGCTGGGCGGCGTCGCGCACGGTGAGGAGCAGCGACGCGTTGCCGAAGGCCTCGGTCTGGAGTTTTTCCGGGGCGGCGAGAAACGTGTCGCCATCGACGCGGAGGAGGGTGTTGGCGAAGCGGCAGCCGGGGGCATCGACGGCGCGGCCGCCGGTGACGAGCGTCGCGCCCGCGGCTTGGAGCGTCTGCACACTCGCGCCGAGCGCGCGCGCGACGGAGGAGGAGAGCAGCACGGCGACGGGCGCGGCCTCGAGGCGGGCCTGGACGGCGGTGGCAAATTGCTCGGCGGCCTCGCCGGCGAGGAGGATGACGATGCTCGGGCTCGTGCAGAACTGGCCCGAGGCCATCAAGGCGCTGCCGGCGAATTCCTCGGCGAGTTTCGCGCCGCGCTCGGCGAGGGCGCCGGGCAGCAGGACGACGGGATTCACGCTGGAGAGCTCAAGGTAGATAGGTTTGCCGGCGGCGTCGGCGGCGGCCTTGAGTTTCAAGCCGGCGCTGCGGCTGCCGGTGTAGCCGGTGGCGCCGGTGCGCGGATCGGAGACAAGGCGTTCGCCGTCGGCGTGGCTGGTGCGGTAGATGAGTTGGACGGTCGCGGGAGGCAGGCCGGCTTCGGCGAGGGCGGCGAAGGCTTCCTCGGCGAGCAGGCGGGAGACGCCGGGATGCGAGGTGTTGCTCTTCGCGATCACCGGATTGCCCGTGGCGATGGCGGCGACGAAATCGCCGCCCGCGGCGCTGTTGAAGGCGAAGGGAAAATTATTCGGGCCGAAGACGAGCACGGGCCCGATGGGCGCGAGGACGGAGCGGAGGTTGATTTTCGCGTCGATGGTCGGGAGAGCCCATGAACCTTCGAGTACGGCGGCGGCGGCTTGGCGGAGTTGTCCGGTGGTGCGGGGCAGCTCGACCTCGGCGAGGCGCGGGGCTTTCGGGAGGCCGCTCTCGGCGTGGGCGAGATCGACGAGCTCGGTTTTGCGCGCCTCGATGCGCTCGGCGAAGCGCGTCAGGAAGAGCGCGATTTTTTCGGGCGGCGTGGTGCGAAGAATCGCCGCGGCGGCAGTCGCGGCGTCGAGGGCGGCGTCGCAATCGGCCCACGCGCTGATAGGAAACTCATCGGGCAGGGTTTCGCCGGTGGCGGGATTGTCGATCCGGAAGGAGCCGGTGGCCTGGGCGGGGCGCCACTGGCCGGCGAGGAGAATGGGATGGAGAGGCATGGGAAAATCAGAGTGGAGTTGCCCGCGAAAGGCGCGGAAGGACGCGAAAGTAGGACGAGAGGGAGGAGGGGACGCGGAAGGGGAAGAAGGGAGTGGCGATGATGAACATCGCGGCGTAAAGCCGCTCCTACAGGTGGCGGATGGGCTCGATGACGGCGGACATGTCTTGCTCGCCGTGGCCGGCGGTGATGGCGGCTTGAAAACGCGAGAGCGCGGCGGCGGCGGTGGCGAGGTGGAGGCCGAGCGCGCCGGCTTCCTGCTGCGCGTAGGTGAGATCCTTGGCCATGAGGCGGAGGAGAAAGTTCGGCGTGTAGTCGGGCGTGGTCATGCGGGCGGAGAGCGTTTTCACGAGCGGACTGCCGGGAGCGCCGCTGGTGAGAACTTCGAGCGCTTGCGCGCGATCGAGGCCGCCGCGCTCGATCATCGCGATGGCTTCGGCGATGGCGGTGGCCTGCACGGCGCAGACGAAATTGTTGATCAACTTCAGGAGCGCACCGCTGCCGATGGGGCCGAGATGGGCGATGCTTTTGCTCATCGGGACGAGGACGGGACGGACTTTTTCGAGCGTGGCGGCGGAACCGCCGACGAGGAAGTTGAGTTCGCCGGCGGCGGCGTGGGGGCGGCTGCCGGTGACGGGGGCATCGAGGAGTTCACAGCCGTGGGCGGCGACGGCGGCGGCGAGTTCCTTGATCCATGCGACGGTGAGCGTGCTGCACTCGATCAGGATCGTGCCGGGCGCGGCGGCGGCGAGGGCCCCATCGGCGCCGAGCCAGAGGGTGCGGGAAGCGGCGTCGTCGGCGACCATGCTGATGATGACGCTCGCGCCCTCGGCGGCGGCGCGGGGCGAAGCGGCGAGCGTGGCGCCGGCGGCGACGAGGGGCGCGGCTTTGTCGGGGTTGCGATTATAGACGGTGAGCGGAAAGCCGGCGCCGAGGAGGCGGCGGGCCATACCGCCGCCCATGAGGCCGAGGCCGAAGAAGGCGATGCGGGGTGAAGAGGACATGGAGGATTTTTAACCGCTAATGGACACTAAGAGAGGCTAATGTCGGACGCAGAATCGGAATATTTATCAGAGGGATTGAACGGTGATGGGAGAGGGATTCGCGGGAGCGACGTGGAGGGGATTGCGCAAGGGGCGGCCGAAGCCGGTGAAATGGATGCTCATCACGTCGCCATCCGCAACCTCGACTCCATCGCCAAAGCTGAGCGCGCACGCGCCATAATAATGCACGTGCAGATCGCCGGGGCGGCGGTGCGTTTCGAATTTGAAATGGTGGTGCTCGATGTTCGCGACGCTGTGACACATCTCGGCTTCGCCGGTGGCGATGGCTTTTGACCAGATTGTTTTTCCGCCGCGCTCGATCGTGACGGTGCCGGGGACGGAGTTGAACTCCGGGTCGATCACGAGTTCGGGGCCGATGGAGCAGGTGCGGATTTTCGAGCCGGCGAGATTGAGGTAGTTCAGTTTCTCGAACTTGTGGTCGGAGAATTCGTTGGCGGTCGTCATGCCGATGCGGCACGGCCGGCCGGCGGAATCGATCAGGTAAACGCCGGCGATCTCGGCTTCCTCGCCACCGTCGAGCGCATAGGAAGGCGTGTCGAGCGGCGCGCCGGGCGCGCGCAGGATGGTGGCGCTGCCCTTGTAGAACCACTCGGGGGCGCTGCCGATTTTACCGGCGGCGGGACGGCCGCCGTCGAGGCCCGAGCGAAACATCTTCATGCTGTCGGTGAGGTCGGCGTCGCTTTTTTCGTGCATCGAGGCGCGGTTTTTCGCGCTGCCGAGGTGCGTGAGGCCGGTGCCGGAGACGAGGCAGCGCGCGGGGTCGAGCGGGTGATCGATGGGCGAAAGCAAACGCCATTCGGAATCGCCGGCGTAGATCGCATCGTAGTCGAGAGTCTCGTCGGAGACGTGCGTGCGAACGATCGACGTGAGCGACTGGCCGGCCGTGATCGCGGCGGTGGCCAGGGCGAAAACGGAGTCGTAGGTTTTGAGGAGGCGCAGCCGCGGTTCCTCGACGAGGGCGACGCGGCGCTCGCTTCCGCGCAGGAGTTGGACAAGATGAGTCGTGCTCATGGTCGGGTGGCTCAGCCGGTGACTTCGAACTGTTTCAGTTTTTCCTCGTCGATGGTGAGGCCGAGGCCGGGGACGTTTTCATCGAGGTCGATGAAGCCGTCCTTCGCGACGGGCTCGCCCTTGAAGATATACCAGAAGAGTTCGTTGCCGACCTCCACATCGACGGGCGGGAAATACTCGGC
>JANYBX010000075.1 GCA_025360615.1 Opitutia bacterium | reverse complement strand
CACTATGCGCCGCGAAATCTCCGCCTGGCAGCTGCACCGCAACCATCGCGGCGCTCCCATCCACTGGCACTTCACCACCGAAGACGCTCGCATCAAACTCATCAGGCTTTATCCGAAATTATAGCTGTTACGGGATACTAGACTAGTGCGGCGAACTGTGTCGACTCGCCCCCGACCGCCGGCTGCTGCCACGAACCATTCATCAACCGGAGGCGAGATGCCAGTGGCCGCAGACGGTGCAGCGGTAGGCAGTGCGCTGGCGTTCCACGCCGGCGAGCAGCGCAGCGTCGAGGGCGTCGCCCTGCGAGCGATACCGCCGCTTGCGCGTGCACATGCGCTGTTTCATTTCCACCGTGGGCTTTTTCATGCCTGCGGTCAGGTTGGCGGATGCTGCACGCGCGGCGAATCTTTTGACCGTGCGGCTTGCGACACATCGATTGGGAGCAGCGGGTGCGATACCCGGAATTGCTCGGCCCACTTTCGGTCACGTGTCCTTATCGTTTGACCCCAGCCGGTCGCGCGGCGTCCAATCGCGCCTCCCCAGCATGCTTTCGCCTCTCGTTTCGTCCCTCCGGATTTTTCTCCGCACGCTCTGCACCACGCTCGTCTTCGCCGGCGTGACGTGTCCCGCCGCGCAGTTGATCAACCTCTCCTCGCGCGCGGTCGCCTACGCGGGCAGCGATGCCATGACGGCCGGTTTTGTCATCGTCGGCAGTGCGCCCAAAATGCTGCTCATCCGCGCCTCGGGTCCGGCGCTCGGCGCGTTCGGAGTGCCGGGCGCACTCGCCGCGCCGCAGCTCGAACTCTTCAAGGACGGCGCGCGCATCGGCGTGAATTCCGGCTGGGATGCCGCGAATAACAACCCCGCCGCCATCACCGCCGCCGCCGGGAATGTCGGCGCGTTTGCGTTCGCCGCCGGCAGCAAAGACGCGGCTCTCCTCGTGACGCTCGCGCCCGGCGGCTACACCGCACAGGTCTCGCCTGCGTCCGGCGCGATCGCACCCGGGGTGGCGCTCGTGGAAGTTTACGATGTCACGCCGGGCGACGGCTCGCAGCTCATTAATCTTTCCACCCGCGCCAAGGTCGGCACCGGTTCCGACGTGCTCATCGTCGGGTTCGTGTTGAGCGGCGGCGGTCAGAGCCGGCTGCTCGCGCGCGGCGTCGGGCCGACGCTCGGCGCGTTCGGCGTGCCCGGCGCGCTCGCCGATCCGCAGCTCAGCATCGAGCAGGCCGGCACCGTGCTCGCGCGCAACGACAACTGGTCCGCCGGCGCGAACGCCACCCTCGTCGCGTCCATCGCCGGCAACGTCGGCGCGTTCGCCCTCCCCGCGGCGAGCAAGGATGCGGCGTTCCTCGCGGATCAGGCCGGCGGCTCCTACACCGTGCAAATCTCCGGCCGCGACGGCGGCACGGGCGTGGCGCTTGCCGAGCTTTACGATGCGAGCGCGGTCTCGCCGCCGCGCTCCACGGCCACTTGGGGCGCGGATTACAACCTCGCCGGTTTCGCCCGCAACGCCGTCGGCGCCGGCATCGTGGCGGAGACCGATGCGAACTACCGCAAGGTGACGAACGCCACGGAGTTTCTCGCGGCGCTCACCTCGAAGACGACGAAGGTGATCGAGATTCAAAACGACCTCGATCTCGGCTGGAACGAACTCCCCGCCGCCGCGCGCACCGGGCTTTTTCGCAACGACTCCGTGCCGCTGCTCCACCCCGTCCTCAAGGCCACCGGCGTCACCATCATCGACGTGCAGGATAAAACCGGCCTCACGATTTTCTCTGCGAGCGGCGCGACGATCCGCCACGCGCATTTCAACATCAAGCGCTGCACCGATCTCATCGTGCGCAACCTCCGCTTCGATGAACTCTGGGAGTGGGACGAATCCTCCAAGGGCGACTACGACAAGCAGGGCTGGGATTTCATCACGATCGACATCAACTCGAAGACCGTCTGGGTCGACCACTGCGACTTTACCAAAGTCTACGACGGCGTGCTCGACATCAAGGGCGGCAGCTCCGACGTGACCGTCTCGTGGTGCAAATTCTCCGCCGACGACGGCGCGCCCGGCAGCTTCGTCCGCCAGCAAATCGACGAACTCGAAAAAAATCCCTCCGCCTACGCGATGTATGGTTTTCTCCGCACCAACGGGTTCACGCCCGAGGACATCGTCGCCATCAGTCGCTCGCAGAAAAAAGGCCACCTCGTCGGCGCGCTCGAATTCGACGCCGCCAATGCGAACCTCTCCGTGACCCTGCATCACAATCTCTACCTCAACATGCAGGACCGCATGCCGCGCCTGCGCGCCGGCAACGTCCACGGCTACAACCTCTGCGTGGACAACACCGAGGCGCTCGCCGCGAAAAAAATCCGCGATACGCGCGTCGCCGCGATGTCCGCCTCGAACGCCGCCAAGCTCGACGGCAGCTCACCCACCTACCACTTCGGCGTGACGCTCAACGGCGCGATCTCCACCGAAGGCGGCGCGGTGCTCGTCGAAAATTCCGAGTTCAACGAAGTCGCCTCGCCCGTGCGCAACAACCAAGTCTCCGCCACGCAGCCCGAATACACGGGCAAGATCCGCGTCACGAACCTGATCTTTCGCTACTCGCCCTCCAACCTCGCCTATACCGGCGGCAGTGAAGACGCCGGCTCGCCACTCGCACCCGTGCCCGCTCCGGCGCTCGCGTTTTCGTGGAATGGTTTTGCCGCGCTCCCCTACGCCTACGTCGCATCGCCCGCCGCGACGGTGAGCGCCCGCCTCAAGTCCCTCGATGGCGCCGGCGCCGGCCGCCTCACCTGGCCGAAGCAAAACTGGCTCCGCCCCGTGGTGCCCTGAGGGTAGGGCGGACGGTACACTCTGGCGGATTTCCCCCGGGAGCGCGGGCACCCCGCCTCCGCTCCACGATTTCTCCTCGCCCAATTTGCTTGGCCCATCCGCCGCAAACGTGAGGCTCCCCCGGTGGCCGAATTCTTCGACTCCCCCTCGATTCCTCCCGAGCTCCGCGCCGCGCTGCGCTTCTCGCCCGACAACGCACCACTGCTGCAACACGTCGCCGAGACACTCCTGAAACAGGGCGCATTCGCCGAGGCCGAGACGCTGTTCAAACGCGCGCTTTCGCTCAACGCCACCGGCGATGCCGCGCACCTCGGCCTGGCCTCGGCATTTTTTCAGCAGGGCAAGCACGGCGCCGCCCTCGTGATTGTCGAAAACGTGGTGAAAGGCCCCGCGCCGTCACCGCGCGCCTTGCTGCTGCACGCGCGGCTCGCGTTGCACGCCGGCGAACCCCGCCTCGCCTCCCGCCAATATCAAAAAGCGCTCGAAGCCGATCCGCTCCTCCTCGACGACGCCCTCGAGCAAGCCCTCGGCAACCACCTCCCGCGCCGCCCGGCACCGCAATTGCCCACCGCCGCGCGGGCACCCGCCGCCGACCCCACCTTCGGCGCCGACTCCTCCGAGGAGCACGACCGCGAACCGCTCCCCGCCGGCGATCTTCCCGCCGATTCCCTCTTCGAACTCGAGCGACCCGAGCTCGCCTTCGCCGACGTCGGAGGCATGGAACGCGTGAAGGAAGAGGTGCGGATGAAAATCATTTTGCCCCTCCGTCAGCCCGAACTTTTCAAAGCCTATGGCAAAAAAATCGGCGGCGGCATTTTGATGTATGGCCCGCCCGGCTGCGGAAAAACTTATCTCGCCCGAGCCACCGCCGGTGAAGTGAAAGCCGGCTTCCTCGCCGTCGGCATCAGCGACGTGCTCGACATGTGGATCGGCCAGAGCGAAAAAAATCTCCACGCCCTCTTCGAGCAGGCGCGTTCCCACCGCCCGTGCGTCCTGTTTTTCGACGAAGTCGATGCGCTCGGCGCCAACCGCACCGACATGCTCAAGTCCGGTGGCCGGCAGATCATCAACCAGTTTCTCTCCGAACTCGACGGCGTCGCCACCTCCAACGAGGGCGTGCTCATCCTCGCCGCCACCAACGCCCCCTGGCACCTCGATCCCGCCTTCCGCCGCCCCGGCCGGTTCGACCGCATCCTCTTCGTCCCGCCGCCCGATGCCCCCGCGCGCGCGGCCATTCTCCGCCTGCTGCTCAAGGGCAAGCCCGTCGGCGAAATCGATTTCGACGCCCTCGCGAAAAAAACCGACGGCTACTCCGGCGCCGACCTCAAGGCGGTCGTCGACATTGCGGTGGAGGCGAAACTCCGCGAAGCCATGCGCGCCGGCACCGTGCAACCGCTCACCGGCCGCGACCTCCTCGACGCCGTGAAACAGCACAAGCCCACCGTGAGCGATTGGTTCCAGACCGCGCGCAACCACGCGCTCTACGCCAACCAGAGCGGCCTCTACGACGACATTCTCGCCTACCTGAAACTCAGCAAATGAGCGCCCATCTCGCCCGCGCCCAATTGCTCCTCGCGCAGTCGCGTCCTGCCGATGCCGAGCGCGAAACCATGCTCGCCCTCGCCGCGCAGCCCGACGATGTCGCCGCCCTCGCCCTCCTCTCCCTCAGCCGCAGCGAGCAACGCAAGGGCCCCGAATCCCTCGCCGCCGCGGAAACCGCCATCGGCCTCGCGCCCGACAACGCCTACCTTCACTACGTCCACGCCGTCGCGCTGCACCGGCTCGACCGCGATGCCGATGCCCGCCTCGCGATCGGCGAGGCCCTGCGGCTTGACCCCGGCGACGAAGACCATTTCGCCCTCCTTTCCTCGATCGAACTCGCCCGCCGCGACTGGCCCGCCGCGCTCGAGGCCGCCGAACAGGCGCTCACGCTCAACCCCGAGCACGTCAACGCCGCCAACCTCCGCGCCATGGCCCTCGTGCGCCTCGGCCGCAAGGAGGAGGCCACCGCCACCGTCGATTTCGCGCTGCACCGCGCGCCGGAAAACGGCTTCTCCCACGCCAACCAGGGTTGGAATTGTCTTCATCGCAATGATCCGCGCCGCGCCCAGGAACATTTTCGCGAAGCACTCCGGCTCGAGCCCGATCTCGAATACGCGCGCCACGGCATGCTCGAGGCCCTCAAGGCCCGCAACCCCGTCTACCGCGCGATGCTCGCCTATTTTTTATGGATCGGCCGGCTGAGCGGAAAACTCCAGTGGGCCTTCATCCTCGGCGCATGGTTTGGCGGACGCCTCGTGCGCGGCGCGGTCGCGGCGCAACCGCAGCTCGGCTGGCTCCTCTGGCCGCTGCTCGGCCTCTTCTACTCGTTCATCTACCTGTCGTGGACCGCGGTGCCGATGTTCAACCTCCTCCTGCGCTTCGACCGCTTCGGCCGGCACGTGCTCTCGCGCGAGCAGCGGATCGCGAGCAACTGGTTCGGCGTGGTTTTTTTCGCCACGCTCACGAGCCTCGCTTGGTGGCTGACCCGCGACAGTGATCCGGCCTTTCTCGCCACGATCCTCCTCGCGATCCTCTCGATCTGTGTCGCCGCGACCTTCAACCGCACCGGCCGCAACCGCGCGATCCTCGGCGGCATCGCCATCCTCCTGACGCTCCTCGCCGGCGGCACGCTGACGCTATTCACGCTCGGCCACTCCGCCGGCCTGCAGCTCGCGAATGCGTTCACCCTCGCTTTTATCGGCTTTCAAGTTGCCGCCAACCTGCTCCGAGACAAGTAACGCCCCTCCGCCGAACTTCGGAATTTTTGGCCGCAAAAAGGTCCAAAAATCTCCCCCCTCCGATCCTACTCCCCCGCGCGCCTATAGGCGCAATGGTAACGAGGCCGGAGCCCCGGAAATTTTGCGCTTTTTGTGGCCACCTCCTCCGGGAAAATTGACCGCGGATCACACGGATTCGCACGGATAAAGGCCGGCAATCCTTCCGCCATCCGTGCCCATCCGCGAAATCCGTGGTTAAAAATCCGGATTCCGACTCTCTCCTACCCCCGCCACTTTTTCAGCCGCGCCGCGTTGATCGCGCACACGCAGTCGCTCCCATCGCTCGTGTGCAGCCAATGCGGTTCGAGCGCGGCAAATTCTCGGTCCATCGCCGCGCGCAATCCGCCCACCTCGATCAGCACGATCCCGTGCGGCGTCAGCCGCGTGCGCGCCTCCCGCAGCAGCTTCCGAATAATGTCGAGCCCGTCCGTGCCGCCATCGAGCGCCAGTCGTGGCTCCTGCTGAAACTCCGCCGGCAACGCGTCGCAGTGCCCGCTCGGCTCATAGGGCGGGTTACTCAAGATCACATCGTATTTCGCGGCGGGAACCGCGTCGAAAACATCGCTGCGATGCAACGCCACGCGCCGCCCGAGCCGGTGGGCTTTCACATTGATCGCCGCCACCTCCAACGCCTCGGGCGAAAGATCGACCGCGTCCACGCGCGCCTTCGGAAAATGTTTCGCCAGCAAGATCGCGAGACAACCCGAGCCCGTGCAGACATCGACGACGCGCGTGACCTTCTTCGGCTCCGCCAGCCAGCCGTCGAGCTGCTCCGGGATGATTTCCAAAAAATACGAGCGCGGGATGATCACGCGCTCATCGACATAAAACCGATGCTCCCCGAGCCACGCCTCGCGCGTGAGATACGCCGCCGGCACGCGCTCGACCAGGCGCCGGCGAAACACCGCCTCCACCGACTCGCGCTCTGCTGCCGTGAGTTTTTTCTTCAACACGCGCGCGTCGCTGTCGAGCGGCAGGTCGAGCGTGCGGAGCAGCAGATAAAGCGTCTCGTCATGCGCGCTCGCCGCCACTTGTCCGAGGGCGACGCCCGCGCGGGCGTAGCTTTTTTCCGCGAAGCGCAGCCAGTCGCCGACCGTGGCGAGCTTTTGCGTGCCGCGCAAAATATCGGACTTCATCAGGTTCAGGTGAGCAATCCGAGCAACCGATCAAATGGTAGCAAGGCCAGTTTGAACAACACGCTCATGAATTCGCGAAACGCGCTTATGTTGACGAGAGCGAGGAGCAGGAAACTGCCATACATCGAGAGCTGTCCATACAGCTCCTCGCTCATGCCGAACCAATACATCAAGAATCTTGATCCATCCAGGGGAGGAATCGGCAGCAAATTGAAAACCATCAGTCCGACATTCACCAAGAGCAGCAGTTCGAACAGATGCTCCAGCGCCGGAGCATGACGATACGACAGGGCGAGGGCGAACGTGGCCAATATCGCCAGGATGAAATTCACACCGGGACCCGCAATGGTCACCAAAGCCTGGTCGAACATCCCGCGCCGGAAATTAGCCGGGTTCGTGTAGATCGGCTTGGCCCATCCGATCATCGAAAATCCGCCAAAAAATCCCAAGGCGCCGAGCAGCGGAATCAGGATCGTTCCAATCCAGTCGATGTGGACCAAAGGATTGAGCGTTACCCGACCCTGCGAACGCGGGGTGTCATCGCCCAGCATGTCCGCGATGATCGCATGGCCCCATTCGTGCAGCGCCAGACTGCACATCACCACGAGGACGCGAAGGAGCCCCTCGCGAACCATTGCCAAATCAAGATCCATAGCCCGTCACTTTTTCTCCGTCTCCGCCGGCGGCGCAATCAGCTTTTGCTTCTGCGTCTGCAACGTCGGCTCCGTCACCGTGTCGAGCAACACCTTCGCCTGGTCCTTGCGGCCCTGTTTCAACATCACGTTCGCCGCGTGCAGCCGCAGCGTCTGGCGCTCGATCGGCGTGCCGGCTTTTTCCTCAAGGGCCGCCCAGACTTTCAACGCCCCGTCCCAATCGGGCGTCTCGAGGTCGTAGAACGACTCCGCGTAGCGGTAGCCAAACTCGAAGCGTTCCGGCGCGAGTTCCGCGGCGCGCTGGAAAGCCGTGTGCATTGCGCGGTCGAGCGCGGGGCGCGTCCACTCGCTGCTCTTGATGAAATCGTCGCGCGCCTCGCTGAGCAGCGTGCCGAGCTGGTAGTGGTAAAGCGGCTCATTCGGCACGAGCTTCACCGCCGCGATAAAATACGGCAGCGCATCGAGCGGCCGGCCGTCCTCGGCGAGCAGGGTGCCGAGCTGGTTTTTCACGAGCGGGATGTCGCTGTCGAGCGAGTTGGCCTTCAGCAGCAGCGCCGCCGCCTGCTTCCGCATGTCGACTTTGCAGAGCAGATAACCGTAGGCGGCGTACGCGGCCGCGAACTTCGGGTTGTCCTGCAGCAGCCGCTCGTAGCTGTGGCTCAGGCTCTGCACCTGCGAGCGAAAGGATTCGGCTTCGAGCTTTTCCCCCTGCTTCGCCGCGTCGGCGAACAGCGTGCGCTGCTGCTCCGCGAGCTGCCGCAGCGTGCGCTCGGCCATCGACTCGCTCTCGGCGCGCAGTCCCGACGCGAGCAGGCAAATCAGCGCCATCGCGCGGGGCAAAAATCGGGTCCGTTTCATCCGTGTCATTCGTGGTTAATTTTTTCTGGGGCGAACCCGCTGCGACAAGCCCAACCCTCCGATGTGCCCGCGTAAACGCTCATCCGTGGCGGATCCGCGCGATTTTTCGCCGTGCTTGCGCGAACGCCACTTGCGTCAGCCGCGCGGATTGCACGGCGCGAACACGGTCGCACGTTCACCGTCATGCCGCCCCGCCTCGAAACCCAAAACGCGAAACCCGGAACGGCGGCGGCTTCCCCGGCGCGCGGCGCCACGTTCAACCCGCCCAATCGTTTCGAGCCCATCCACATCGTGCCCGATCCCGACGCCGATCTCGGCCCGGAGTTCACCGAGCGCATCGCTCCGCGCACCCAGTTTTTTCACGACTGCACCGAGTCGCTGCTCACGAAAAACGACAGCCCCGACATCCCCTTCAGTTACGGCCTGAACGCCTACCGGGGCTGCGAGCACGGCTGCGCCTATTGTTTCGCGCGACCGTTTCACGAATATCTCGGCTGGAGCAGCGGACTCGATTTCGAGACGAAAATCCTCGTCAAGCTCCGCGCGCCCGAGCTGCTCCGGCAGGAACTCTCCGCCCCGAATTGGCAGCCGCAGAGCGTCACGATGAGCGGCGTCACCGACTGCTATCAACCCTGCGAGCGGCATTTTCAACTGACGCGCCGCTGCCTCGAGGTGTTCGCGGAATTTCGGAATCCTGTCGGCATCATCACCAAAAATTTTCTCGTCACCCGCGACCGCGATCTCCTTGCCGAACTCGCCCGCTGGTCCTGTGTTTCCGTCCACGTCAGCGTCACCACGCTCGACTCGGAGCTTGCCGGTCAGCTCGAGCCCCGGGCTGCGCGCCCCGAGCATCGTCTCCGCGCCATCCGCCTGCTCGCGGAGGCCGGCGTGCCCGTCACCGTGATGGTCGCACCCATCATTCCCGGCCTCACCGATCACGAGATCCCCGCGATCCTCGATGCGGCCGCCGCCGCCGGTGCGCGCCGCGCCGGACATGTGATTCTTCGCCTGCCCTACGCCGTGAAGGATATTTTCGGCGCGTGGCTCGACGCCCATGTGCCCGCGAAAAAGGAACGTGTGCTCAGCCGCATCCGGGCCATGCGCGGCGGCGCGCTCAACGTCTCTGACTGGGGCGCCCGCATGAGGGGCGAAGGCATTTTTGCCGAGCAGATCCACGCGCTCTTCGACGCCGTCGCCCGCCGCGTCGGCCTCAACCGCGAGGAAATCCCCACGAGCACCGCCCACTTCCGCCGCCCCGGCGGCGTGCAGCTGAATCTTTTCTAGCGGTGCGGCTAGTTCTCCGTTCACTCTTCGGCTCAAGCCATGCCCGCCCACGCCCTCACCATCGGCTTCGATGCCGACGACACCCTCTGGCACAACGAGACGATTTTCGAGCGCGTCCACGAACGCTACCGTGCGCTCCTCTCGCATTATCACGATGCCGCCACCGTCGACCGCACGCTCTTCGCGACCGAGATGCGCAACCTCGAACTCTATGGCTACGGCGTGAAGGGCTTCACTCTTTCCTCGATCGAAACCGCCATCGCGCTCACCGACGGAAAAATCAGCGCCGACGAAATCCAGCAACTCATCGCCCTCGGCCAGGAGATGCTCGCGCACCCGGTCGATCTGCTCGACGGCGTCGCGGAAACCCTCTCCGTCCTCGGTGGACAACACCGCCTGCTCGTCATCACCAAGGGCGATCTCCGCGACCAGGAGCGCAAGCTCGCCCGCTCCGGCCTCGCCGCGCATTTCCGGCACGTGGAAATTCTCTCCGAAAAAGACGAGGGCACCTACGCCGCGCTCTTCCGCCGCCACGTCATCGACCCCGCGCGTTTCCTGATGGTCGGCAACTCACTCAAGTCCGACATCCTCCCTGTCCTCGCCCTCGGCGGTGCCGGCGCGCACGTGCCCTATCATCTCACTTGGGCCGCCGAACGCGTCGAAGCACCGCCCCGCGATCAGGCCCGCTTTTTTCAACTCAAGACCGTGCGCGAACTCCCGGCCACTCTCACGCAGTGGTCCGCCACGTTCTGATCTCCGCTCCGCGCATGTGCTGCCGCTTCCTCCTCTTAAAAGAGCACCTCCGCGCCGCGTTCGAAGCCCTCGGCCTCGAAATGCCCGCGAGCCTCGCCTCGCGCTACAACATCGCCCCCGGCACCGCGATCCCCGCGATTCGCCAGTCACCGCGCCCGCCGCGCCACGAGGCCGCGACGCTGCACTGGGGCCTCGTGCCCTCCTGGGCGAAGGACGCCGACGCTTCCACCCAACTCGTCAACGCCCGCGCTGAGTCGCTCGCCGCCAAGCCATCCTTTCGCGACGCCTTTCGCCAGCGCCGCTGCATCATCCCCGCGAGCGGTTTCTACGAGTGGGCGCAGCACGGCCGCGTGCGAACCCCCTGGCTCTTCCAGCGCCCCGACGCCCAGCCCTTCGGTCTCGCCGGCCTCTGGGAAACATGGCGCGCGCCCGACGGCGCCGTGCTCGAATCCTGCGCCGTCATCACCACCGAGCCCAACGACCTCATGCGCCCCATCCACCACCGCATGCCCGCGCTCCTCGCGCCGGAAAATTTCGCCGCGTGGCTCGATCCGCAGGCCGACGCCGCCCGCGATCTCGCCCCGCTGCTCCAGCCCGCCCGCGCCGGCACGCTGACCGCCACCGCTCTCAGCGAACGCGTGAACCACATCCGCCACGACGACCCCGCGTGTCTCACGCTCGCGAGCGAGGAAAACAGTTCCGCCACCGACGAACCGCAGCTTTCGCTCGAACTGTAGGAGCAAATTTATTTGCGCCCCGCGCCCGCGCACTCTCGCAAATAAATTTGCTCCTACCTGCCGAGGCTTTCGCCTTTTGGTGCAAAAGGTCACCCCCCTTTTCAAAAACTCATTCGCGAAAGCGCCTTGTCCACCTCCGCGCGCTCTGCGATCAATCTCCACCCCGTCTCCCTCCGCCCGCTTGAACCTTCTCGACCGCTACATTTTCAAAAGCGTGCTCTTCACGAGCCTCGCGGCGGTCGGCGTGCTCGCGTTTGTGCTGATGCTCGGGAACGCCGTGCGCGATCTGCTCGCGCCCGTGCTCACCGGCCAGGTTGGCTGGGGCCTCGCGTTGCAGTTGGTGCTGATGCTGTTTCCCGTGGTCGCTCCGTTCGCCCTCCCGATGGGTGTGCTCACCGGCGTGCTGCTCACGCTTGGGCGTCTCTCGGCGGACAGCGAGGTCACCGCCATGCGCGCCGCCGGCATCGGTTTGGCGCGCATCGCCCGCCCGATCATCCTGCTCGGTGTGCTCGGCAGCATCGCGGGGCTCTACGCGAATTTCGAGGCGATGCCCTACGCCCGGGTGACCTTCGAGCGGCAACTCGCCGCCGCGATGCACGCGAATCCGCTCAGTTTCATCGTGCCGAAAACCTTTATTCGCGATTTTCCCGGCTACGTCGTCTACGTCGGTGAAAAGCGCGGCAGCGTCATGCGCGACTTCTGGCTTTGGCAGCTCGACGCCCAGAGCCGGGTGAAACAACTCGTGCGCGCCGAGTCCGGCAGTTTTGATTACGACGAGCGCACCAACGAACTCATTCTCACTCTCACGCGCGCGCAGGTGGAGGAGCGTAACGCCAAAAACCCGGAAAATTTCTCGGAGTCGCCGCTGATCGGCTCGTTCGAGAAGTCGGAGCCGCAGCGCCTGTCACTCGACCGTATCTTCGGCCGCAATTCCCGGCAGCCAAAACTGCGGGAGCTGACCTACGACCAGCTTCGCGCCGAGGAGACTCGCGTCACGGCGCTACCCTTCGCACCCGCCGAGGCGAAGGACCACGCGCGCGCCGTCATGAAAGTGCGACTCACCCTGCAGGAGAAATTCAACACCGCGCTCGCCGTCCTCTCCTTTGCCCTCATCGGCGTGCCGCTCGGCATCAAGGTCTCGCGCCGCGAGACGAGCGCCAATCTCGGCGTGGCCGTGCTGCTCGCGCTCGGTTACTACATGCTGACGGTGATGGTGAGCTGGCTCGACCGGCACCCCGAGTATCACCCCGACCTGCTGCTCTGGCTGCCCAACGCGATCTTCCTCGGGCTCGGCCTGTGGCTCTTCACCCGCATCGAGCGACAGTGATCGCGGTAGGGCGGGTTATCCCTAACCCGCCGCGTTTGATTGCGCCGCAGGAAAAGTCCTCGTCCAACCGGCGCGTTAAGGATAACGCGCCCTACCCTCAAGCCGCCTGCACCGCCACCACGCCCGAGCGGCCGTCGATTTCCCCCATCACTTGATCGCGCGCCGGAATCGCCGCGCGGTTCGCCAGCAGCTCATTCGCGAGCTCGTCCATGCGGATAAACTCCACGTTCTCCCGCTTGCACGCCGCGAGCAGCCCCTGAAAAAGCCCGCGCCGCCCCATGCCCTCGATCTCCGCGTGCAGCGTGAAGACGTTCAGCCGGTCGGCGCGCAGGAGCGATAGGTAGTGCTCCACGATTTTCCCGTCCGGATATTCCGGACGCCCCATCAGCTCGTCGAAGGTCGGCAGCGTGCTCGGGATTTCGAGGGTCTTGAAAATTTTCCCATCGATCCGGGGGAAAAACGGCGCGCCGCCGCGCGTGTCGCTCGCGTAGAGCAGGTTTGCCTCGTCGTAAATTTCGCGGCTCTTCGCGTTGCTCTGCCAGCCCGGCGCGCCGGCCGTCCGCGCTTCATGGCCGAAGATGCGGAGAAACTCCACGCGCGCCGCCACGAACTCCTCGCGCACCGCCGCGAGCGGCATCGTCTGCACGTAGTCCTGCCAGCGGTAGTGGTTGAAGCAATGAATGCCGACCTCGAAACCCGCATCGCGCACGGCGCGCATCACATCGGTGTTGCGGCGGCCGATGTGTGGCGCCGGGAGCAGCGTGCCGTTGAGCAGCGTGCGCACACCGTAGATCTGCACGACGCTCGTGCGGCTGACCTTCTGGAAAAATCCCGGGCGAAACACGCGCGTGATCGCCCGGCCCGTCTGATCCGGCCCAAGCGAAAACAAAAACGCCGCCGGCGCGCCGACCTCCTGCAGATCGTCCACGAGATTCGGCACGCCGACCCGCGTGCCGCGGTCGGTATCGACATCAACTTTGAGCGCGAGGCGGATCATTGCTCAAAAGGTTCAACTGATAGCTATCACACACGACTTCGAGCACATCGTCATAGGTGCGAACTAGGTATTCTCGTTTCGCACCGCCCTGCACTACCTCGTCAAAAGATGATATCCCCTTTGCAAACCCGAATGAGTCCAAATCGGTTAGCTTGTGATCCGAAACTCGGCTGAAGATCAGCTCGTAGGGAATGAAGTCCTCGTTCGTAGCTTTAGAACACAGGGGGCCGTTGAATTCACCCCTCAGTATCAATTTTCGCTCTGCGACGACGAGCGTTATCTCATCGAGATAAATCGTGTCCCTGCCGTTGATAATTCCCAGAGTTGTTTCGACCGCGCGATACTTAGACATAGCACTCACTCCAGCTGATAATCCTTGTGCGCGAGGTGATAGTCCAAGGTCAGCCGGATTGCTTTCTTCAGGTTTACCTTGGGCGTCCAGCCGAGCTGCTTTTTCGCGTTCGCGATCGAGGGCACGCGCTTCTGGATGTCCTGATAATATTTCCCGAAATATTTGCCTGAGGGCACGACGACGGTCGACGCCTTCGCCGCGTGGTCGGCGTAGTCGGGATATTCCTTGAACGCCGCGATGATGAGCTTCGCGAGTTCGGCCACGCTCACATCGTTGCGGGGATTGCCGATGTTGAAAATCTGGCGCGAAGCGCAGCCGTCCTTGTTTTCGATGATGCGCAGGAGCGCGTCCACGCCGTCGTCGATGAACGTGAACGAGCGGCTCTGCTTGCCGCCATCGACGAGCTGGAGCGGTTTCTTGAAAATCACGTTCGAGATGAACTGCGTGAAAAGTCGCGAGCTGCCTTCCTTCGGCTCCATCACGTCGTCGAGCTTCGGCCCGATCCAGTTGAAGGGGCGGAAGAGGGTGTAGTCCACGCCGTCGCGCACGCCATAGGCGTAGATCACGCGGTCGAGGAGCTGCTTCGAGCACGCGTAAATCCAGCGCTGGCGCTCGATCGGGCCGTAGACGAGCGAGGTCGTGGCCTCGTCGAGCTTTGCGTCGTTGCTCATGCCGTAGACTTCCGACGTGGAGGGAAAAATAATGCGTTTCTTGTATTTCGCGCAGTGGCGCACGACGGCGAGGTTGGCCTCGAAATCGAGTTCGAAGACGCGCAGCGGATCCTTCACGTATTGGATCGGGTTCGCGATCGCGACGAGCGGGATGACCGCGTCGCACTTTTTCACGTGATATTCGATATACTCGCGGTTGATCGTGATGTCGCCCTCGACGAACTTGAAGCGGGGGTTGCCGAGGCTGTCCTCGAGTTTGTGCGAGCCGATGTCCATGCCGTAGACCTCCCAGTCCTTCTGCTTGAGGATCGCGCGGGTGAGCGAGCTGCCGATGAAACCGTTGGCACCGAGGATGAGAACTTTGAGAGGCATGGGGGGAGAAAGACGGAAAGGAGGAAGAGCTGAAAGGCTGAAATCCGCGGCTAACTTGGCTGTGATGATTCAGCCTTTTCCAACCGCTGTCCGACCCTCAGTTCCGCCGCGGCCCCGCCGCGCCACTCTGTTTTGGTCAACTCCAGCGCGCCATCGTCCGTCGCGACCACGAGCGGGGTCACCGACAAAATTTCTCCCGGGTTTCCGCGTCGGTCTTTGGTCGCCGGCGAATCCGTCTCCGCCCACCACACCATGAGACGTGCGTCGCCCACGTCGGTAAACGCGCCGGGATACGGGTCGGTGACCGCACGGATGAGGTTGAAAATTTGCGTGCTCGTCTGCGTCCAAGCGATGCGGCCGTCCTCGGGTTTGCGTCCGGTGAAGTAGTTCGCTTGCGACTCGTCCTGCGGCGTCTCCTTCGCCGTGCCCGCGAGCAAGGCCTCGATTTGCCGCGCGAGCACAGCGCGAGCACACGGCAGCACTTTGCGGAACGCCTGCTCCGCGGTGTCGCGCGGGCCGATCTCCGCGCCCTC
>JANYBX010000402.1 GCA_025360615.1 Opitutia bacterium | reverse complement strand
GGAGAGCGAAGGCGCCGGTCGCGGCGATGGCGGCGCGGGCTTCGGTGAGCGCGGCGGAGGTGGATTGCGTTTCCCAATCGTCGTTTGACGCGAGCTCGGTGCTGCCTTGGAGGAGCGTGAGTTTCGGATTCGCGAGCGTGCCGCTGACGCCGAAGCCGGCGAGCGCGGGGCCGACGGCGCGAAGGAGAAAGCGCCGCGGGCTGGTGCCGCCGACGACGATGCCGGGGATGAGGATGTCGCCCCCGGTGCCGACTTGCGCGCGGGTGGAGAGATTGATGAAGCGCAGGTCGGTGCCCGGCGCGGCGACGAGGAGATTGAGCGTCATCGTGGAGAGGTTGCTGGCGGAGTCGGTGGCGCGGAGGGTGGCTTGGCGGACGGTGCCGGCGGGATCGGTGGGCGTGCCGGAGATCGCGCCGGTGGTGGGGTTGAGCGTGGCCCACGCGGGGAGATTTTGCGCGGTGAAGGTGAACGGGCCGGTGCCGGTAAGCGTGGGCTGATACGTGCCGCTCGTGCCGGGGGTGAACGCGGCCCAGTCGTAGGCGGCGAGCGCGGGGGCGGCGGTGATGAGTTCGTTATAGACGATGCCGCGCCCGCTGGTCGCGAGATAGACGCGGCCGAAGATGCGCGGATCGCCGGTGAGGTCGTTGATGTAGCCGAACTGGTGGCGGTCGTCGTTGAGGCGCTGCCAGGTGGCGCCGGTGTCGTCGGAGCGGTAGATGCCGGTGACGCCGTTTATTTTTCCCCAGATGAAAATCGCCGGGTAATCTTGGCCGGGCGCGGGTGCGCCGAAGCCGACGCGGTTGCCGTCTTGCACGCTGGCGAGCTTCGTGAACGTAGCGCCGGAATCGGTGGAGCGCAGCAGGCCGCCGGTCCACGCGGGGAGCCAGAGGTGGCCTTCGAAGCCGGGCGCGGCGGCGGGCGTGGCGGCGCCACTGGGGAGGCTGCTCGCGGCGAGGGCGAACGTGGCGCCGGCGTTCGCGCTCGAGTAGAGGCGGCGGCCGGCGGAATCGGAGAGGTAGAATTTTGCGGGGTTCGCGCGGTCGGCGACGGGCGTGTAGTTGTTGCCCGAGGCGGCGGGGCCACCGGTGCTGGGGGACCACGTGGTGCCGTTGTCGGAGGAGAAATAGGCGGCGGATTTCGCGGGGAGCCAGACGAGGGATTTGCCATCGGTGGAAATGGCGATGGTGCCGGAGCCGTTGCTGACGGCGGCGGGCGTGCTCGCGAAGTAGCTCCAGGTCGCGCCGCCATCGGTGGAACGCGAGCCGCGCGCGGTGCCGCCATCGTGGGTGCGCACCATCATCGACGGGGCGAGGAGGGCGAAATCGAGGCTGTTGTTGGTGCCGACGATGGGCTGGTGGCGGCGCGCGGGCACGACGGTGAGGTCGTCGTGGCGGAAGCCGTCGAAGTCGCCGATGATGCTCACGAGGGGCGCGCCGGAGGAGGGGCTCACGAGGCGGCGCGGCACGGTTTCCTCGAGGCCGGCGTTGCGGAAATCCCAGCGGTTCGGGGTCGCGTAGAAGTTATCGGTGGCGAAGAGCCCATAGCCGGTGGTGACCCACGCGCGGCCGGAGTTGAACGGATCGGCCTCGATGGCGGCGAACCAGTGCGGGGTCAGCGTGCTGCACCACGTGGCCGAGGAGAGGTCGCGGGTGGTGGCGGTGAAGAGGGCTTTCCACGTCGCGCCGCGATCGGCGCTGAGGAAAATTTCGTCGCCGGGAAACCAGCGGTCGAGCGTGCTCACGATCAGGGTGCCGGGACGCTGCGGATCGAGGGAGAGGCCGCTGTATCCGCCCTGGCCGGAGGGCGGGGAGATGTTGGTCCACGTATCGGCGGCAGTGTCGAGCCGCCAGACGGCGCCGCGGCTGGCACCGTTGGGCCCGATGGAGTCGGCATACGCGAGATAGAGCTGGCCGTCGTCGTCGAGTTTCGCGTGGAGCGGCATGAGTCCCGTGGGCGCGCCGGGCACGGCACTCCACGTGGTGCCGCCGTCGGTCGAGCGGCGGAGACTCGCGGCGGAATCGGTGGAGCCGGCATAGATGGTTTTCGTGGCGGTGCCGGCGGTGGTGTTGCGCGGATCGAAGAGGACGAAGGTCGGTGCGGTAGGCGTGAAGCCGGCCAGCTGGCTCCACGTCGCGCCGCGATCGGGGCTGCGCCAGAGGCCGGCGTTGGTCGTGCCGAGGAAGAGGATACGGCTGTCGTTGGGATCGACTTGGAGGCGCTCGCCGCAGCCGCGCCCGTCCTCGTTGCCGCCGAGTTTAAACGGAAGCGTGATGCGCGTCCACGTGGAGCCACGATCGGTGGAGGAGAGAAGGATGGCGCTGGGCGCGAAGGACTGGACGTATTGGCCGCAGGCGAGGTAGACGCGGTCGGTATCGCGGGGGTCGAGCGCGAAGGTGAGCACGCCGAGATTCATGAACTCGTTGTTGAGGCCGCCGAT
>JANYBX010000055.1 GCA_025360615.1 Opitutia bacterium | reverse complement strand
CTCGCCGAGCTCGATGAAGTCGATCACGCGGCCAGCTTGTTCGAGCGACTGGTTGAGCGTGTCGGCGGAGCCGGGGACATTAACGCTCGACCAAAATTCCTCGCGCAGCGCGGGGAGTTTTTTGAGCGCGGCTTCGAGGCCGGCCTTGGTGCGCGCCATGCCGCAGTGCTCCCACATGATCTTGCCGAGTTTCTTGTGAAAATAACTGACGGGCTGCTTGCCCTTGATCCCGAGAAAGCGCGCGGTCATCGCGCGGATGTTTTCCTCGGCGGCCTTGAATTCCGGAGCATCCGCGCTCGGTCGCGAGCCGGGTTTCTGACCGGCGAGGTAGTCGCCGATCGTGTAGTGAATGACAAAGTAGCCGTCGGCCAGACCCTGCATGAGCGCGCTCGCGCCGAGGCGGTTCGCGCCGTGGTCGGAGAAGTTCGCCTCGCCGAGCACGAAGAGGCCGGGGACGTTCGACATCAGGTTATAGTCAACCCAGAGGCCGCCCATCGTGTAGTGAACGGCAGGATAAATCCGCATCGGCACCTGATAGGCGCTCTCGGCGGTGATCTCGTGGTAGATGTCGAAGAGATTGCCGTAACGCTCGCGCACGCCGTTTTCGCCGAAGCGCTTGATCGCGTCCGAGAAGTCCAGATACACGCCGAGGCCGGTCTCGCCGACACCGCGGCCTTCGTCGCACACGCGCTTCGCGGCGCGCGAGGCGATGTCGCGCGGGCAGAGGTTGCCGAACGAGGGATACATGCGCTCAAGGTAGTAGTCGCGGTCGGCCTCGGGGATGTCGCCGGGGGCTTTTTTCGCGTCCTCCTTTTTCTTCGGCACCCAGATGCGGCCGTCGTTGCGGAGCGACTCGGACATGAGCGTGAGCTTCGACTGGTAGTCGCCGGTGACGGGGATGCACGTCGGGTGAATCTGGGTGTAGCACGGGTTGGCCATGCACGCGCCGCGTTTGTAGGCGCGCCAGATGGCGGTGACGTTGGAGCCGCGCGCGTAGGTGGAGAGGTTGAAGACGTTGCCGTAGCCGCCGGTCGCGAGAATCACGGCGTCGGCCGAGTGGCGCGTGAGTTCGCCGGTGACGAGGTCGCGCATGATGACGCCCTTCGCCTGTCCATCGACGATGACGAGATCGAGCATCTCGGAATTCGTGTGCAACTCGACCGCACCGGCGCCGACCATGCGCGAGAGAGCGGAGTAGGCACCGAGCAAAAGCTGCTGGCCGGTCTGGCCGCGCGCGTAGAACGTGCGCGAAACCTGCGCGCCGCCGAAGGAGCGGTTCGCGAGGAGCCCGCCATATTCGCGCGCGAAGGGCACGCCCTGCGCGACGCACTGGTCGATGATGTTGGCGGAGACTTCGGCGAGGCGGTGGACGTTGGCCTCGCGCGCGCGGTAGTCGCCGCCCTTCAGCGTGTCGTAGAAAAGCCGGTGCACGCTGTCGCCGTCGTTCTGGTAGTTTTTCGCGGCGTTGATGCCGCCCTGCGCGGCGATGGAGTGCGCGCGGCGCGGGCTATCGTGGAAGACGAAGTTTTTAACCTTGTAGCCGAGCTCGGCGAGCGTGGCGGCGGCGGACGCGCCCGCGAGGCCGGCGCCGACGACGATGATCTCGTAGTTGCGCTGGTTGGCGGGGTTGACGAGCTTGATCTCCGTCTTGTGCTTGCGCCACTTGTCAGCGAGCGGGCCGGACGGGATTTTGGAGTCGAGAATGGCCATGGCGGTGGGGCGTGGAAATTAAGGCTGCGCGACAGCGGCGACGCGGGGTTTCGGCGTGAGCTTGCCAGCTAAAACCGCGGCGGGGATCGCGAGGTTCCCGAGGAAATACGCGGCGCATGCGAGCGTGACGAGGGCGCGGAGGCCGCGCGACCAGCGGGCGTTGCGCCAGCCGAGCGTTTGAAAAAGGCTGTCCATGCCGTGCAGCAGGTGCAGCGAGAGCAGCCCGACCGCGACGATGTAGAACAGCGCGACGAGCGGCGGCTGGAAACCGAGGATCACCATGCTGTGCACGTCGAGCACTTCGGTGCCGGCATGGACGGCCGTGAATCCCAACACGTGATAGTCAGTGGTCATCTTGTAGTGCCGCAGCGCTTCAGTTTCCTTGAACGTGTCGGCTTGAACGACGCCCAGCGTAAAATGCGCGAGATGATAAACGATGAACGCGAGCACCACGTAGCCGGTCCAGCGCATGTAGCGCGAGGCGAGCGTCGCGCGGAGCCACGTGACGCCGCCCGGCTGGGGACCGCGGGCTTTCCTGCTTTCGAGCGTGAGCACCGTAGCGGCCCAGATGTGAATGATCACCGCCACCAATAATCCGATACGCGCAATCCACAGCGCCGGCCCCAGCGACTGGAGAAAATGCGCGTAGCCGTTGAGCTTGTCGGGATGCTCGAAGACCTGAAGGTTGCCGACGAGATGGCCGATCACGAAGCCGATCAAAATCACGCCGGTGACGGCCATGAGGATTTTGCGGCCGATGGAGGAGCCGAAGAGGTTGCCGACAAGATTCATCGCGGAAGCACGGTTTTTGCGGAAGGGGAAAACGCCGCCGGGCAAAATCGCGGGGTTGGCTCCAGAAGTAAAGGGGCGCGACAGGCCGCACGTGCTTATAAGCGAGCCTAACCTTTTTCAGAAGGTCGCGCCGCCCTCTACTTCGCGAGTGGCTTGAGCAAGGCGAACTTCCCGCTCGCCGCCGGGGCGATAAACTTGCGCCGAAAGGCGTTCACCCGCGCACCCGCGCCCAGCAGCCGGCCGAGCGCGGCCTCGATTTCGCGGTGCGCCGCCGTCTCGTCCGCCACGTAGTGGAAATCCCAGCGCGTCTCGCCGGTCTGCACGAGCGACCAGTGCCAGCACTTGAAATTCTCCGGCAGCGCCTCGTCCACGTCGCTGGCCGCCACAAGCGAGCCATCGGGCCGGAAGTAAATATTACCCTCGCGCCCGAGGATGCGGAAGCCCGTGGCGCGCCGCTGCACGATGTCGCCCGTGTGATAGCGCAGCAGCGGCATCGCCTCGCGGTCGCGGGTCGTCACGTAGATTTGAAACACGTCCGGCAAGCCCGCCCGCCACGGCGCGAGTTCGATGAACGCGTTGGCATCGATCGCCTGCAGGTCGTCCTTGAACGCCTCGCCGACGAACAAATATCCCGCCTCGGTCGAGCCATAGAGGTCCACCTGCGGCGCGGGGAAAACCTCCGCGATGCGCCGGCTGTGCTGCAAGCTCGCCTTGCCGTAAGTGAGAATCACCGCGCGCACACTCGGCACTTTCACGCCGCGCTTCTGCGTGGCGCGCGCGAGCAGCGCGAGATAGACGGGTTCGCCTTCGATCACCTCCGGTTGCGTGGCCTGCAGCTCCAGCACGATGCGATCCCACTCCGACTCGGGAAACACAAACGGATCGCTCGTGAGATTCAGATAAACCGTGCCGTCAAAATACCGATGCGGAAAAGGATGGTCCTCGTAAGGGCAAAGATTGCTCGAACACCCGATCGGCGCGAGGACGCACTTCCGATACGGCCGGCCGACGAACTGCCGCAAAATCGGCGACGCGAGATACGCGCGCTCCGTCTGCGCATTCCACCAACCCTCCTCCATGATCACCGTCATCGGGCCGCTCGTCGTGCCCGAGGTGCTCTCGTATTCGAAACGCTTGTCCGCGAAGCCGCGCTCAATCTCGGCATAATCCGCGAAGAACGCCTGGTGGCCGTTTTCCACGATGTCCTTTTTCGCAAGCGCGGGGATTTCGTGGTAGCACGACCATGCGAGCGGCTCCGAGTGCAGGCCAAAACGCCGCCCATAAAGCGGGCTGCGCGCATAGATGCGCCTGATTTCTTTTTCCAACGGCGGAGGCAAAAGACCCCGCTCGGAGACGCCGAGGGCGGCGGGGGTGTTGGCGAAGAGCGGCGCGGTCATCATCATCAAGAAGAGGCCCGAATGAAGCCCGGCCTCGTGCTAAGTCAAACGCCGTGCCTGCCAGAGGGGCTCGAAATGCATCAGCCCGCACACGACGAGGCTGTGCGTGATTTTTCCCGCGCGCGCCCAGGCCAGCACATCGTCCACCCGCGCGGTCGAGACCTCGATTTCCTCGTCGTGATCGCATGCCTGAGCCGTGCTGCGCGTCGCGTTTTCAACCAGCACGAAATGCGCGTGGTTGTTCAGAAATGCCGGGTTCGGCCGCACGCTCGCCAGCAGCCGCGCGCTCGTGCCGACAAAGCCCGTCTCCTCCCGCAACTCGCGCACGCCCGCCGCCACCGGATCTTCGCCGGCATCGATCACGCCGCCGGGAATCTCCAGCGAAAACTCATCCGTGCCATAGCGAAACTGCCGCACCAGCACGAGCTGCCCATCCGGCGTGAGCGCGATGACGTTGCACCAGTCGGGCGCGGCCACCACCACGAAATCCCGATCCACCGCGCGCACCGGATGGTGAAAATGTACGCTCCGCACCTCGAAAATGCGGGTGGAGAGGAGCGTTCGTTCGCCGAGATTTTTCCAACGCGACGGGCCGGCGGACGACGGAGGGGTGCTCATAGTCTGAAAACAAAAATGCCTCCGCGCCGCGAGGCGAGGAGGCATTCGATAAAAATTTGGGAGTCCGATTATTTTTTCAACGGCAACTTGATCTTGTCGCCCACTTTCAAGTGCGTCCAAGTCACGCCGGGATTGACGTCCTGTAGATCCTTGAGCGTGACGCCGTGATCGCGCGCGATCTTGGCCCCGCTGGAGTCGCCAACCTTGACGACATATTCGCCGGGGCCGGCCACGGCGGGCTCGGCGGAGACACCGCCCTTGGTCGCTTTGAGTGGGCCGACGGCCGGCTTCTTCGTGGCTTCTTCAAGCTTGGTGATCGACGCCCGGAGATTGCCGAGTTCGCCGCCGACTTGGTTGAAAGCATCCTGCGTCGAAGTGCGGAGCGCCGAGAGATCCTTGCCGGTTTTCTCGCTGGCGGCGGCGGCGGTCGTCACCTGTGACTCGACCCCGTCAATCTTCGCGATTTTCTCGTCGTGCAAATCGAGCCTTTTGTTGACCTTGGAAAGCGTGATGGCGGAGTAGCCGCCGAGCAAAAGGGCGATGACGCCGACGATGATTCCACCGACTGGAAGCATGCTGTTATTTTCGCGGGAAATGGTGTCCATATTGAGAGATTAGAAAGCGCACAAGAAGGACATTCCCAGAGCGAAGCAAGCAGAGATTATTCACAATCCCAGAGGGAGAGCAGCGGGGAAGATTACGTTGACAGGCTCCGCAATCCACCGTGCTCTCCGGCGTCGTTCGGGGTGTAGCTTAGCCTGGTAGAGCGCCTGGTTTGGGACCAGGAGGTCGTAGGTTCGAATCCTATCGCCCCGACCATTTCGCGCCGGTTTTATGTCCGGGATTTTTCGCCTGCCGCATCGCATTCGAGGTCATCCGGGTTGATCATCATCGCCCCCGCGTCGGGCAAAACCGCCGCGCTCCTCCCCGCCCATGCTGACTTTCGCCATCACGCTTCAGCTCGCCCACCTGCTGTATCACCAAGTGACCACGCTGGTTGATTTCTTTCCCTTCAACGGCGCGCGCTTCGCGTCGCGCGGGGAAAAATTCGGCGAGGCCGCTTTCAATTTTGTGCTGATGGGTCTGCCGCCGGTCGGATTTATTCTGCGCATACCCGCGCTGATGGAGTTGGGCGCCGTCTATTATGGCGTGCTCCTCGGGGCGGAATGCGCGACGTGGTGGCTGCCCTATTTCTTCGGCCCGTCGCAAAAATGGCGGGAGACCTACGCCAAAATCCAAGCGCGCACGATTACGATCATCCCGCGTCGCGGCACCAATCCGGCCCCGAATTTGGAACATCTGATCCTCATGGTCCTGACGCTCGCCACCGCCAGCGCGACGCTCGCCGCGTATCGCGCGCTGCCCGGCGCGGCGTTTCGCCACCCGTGGATCGGCGCGTCCCTGGCGGTGTTCATCGTCGGCGGCGCCGCGCATCAATGTTGTTTCTCCGGCCGGAAATCGCCGGCCGTCACCCCACCCTCCATCCCATGAAAATCGCAAACGCCAGGGAAACGCTTTTCGTCAGCAACGCCGACCTGAGCCAGTCGCAGTTTCAAGACGTGAACCTGCAAGCCGCGCAGTTCACCGATGTGAACCTGGCCCGCGGCAAATTCACCGATGTCAACCTGAGCGAGGCGGAATTCTCCGATGTGAATCTCGCCGCGGTGGAGATTAACGACTGCGATATTTCCGGCCTGAAGATCGATGGCATCCTCGTGTCCGATCTCCTGAAGGCGTATCGCGGAAAAACCTGATCGCTCTTCCGCCCAGCCGACGAAAGAGCCTGTAACTTTCGGCTGAAACCAGCATCAACCTGTCATGGAAATTTTAGCGACTTGGTTCGTGTTGCACGGGGCAATCATGCTGTGGACGGGCTTGGCTGCCGGCTATTTTCACGCCCGGGCGATCAAAACCGGGCGGAACGAAGTCGCGTGGCGCGTCGTCCATTCCGGCGGCAGCATGGCGGGAGTCATGTTGCTCGCGATGGCGTGGCCGCTGCGATTCGTCGAGCTGCCGGCGTGGGCATTCACCACCTTGCTGTGGACTTTGATTGGCGGCTCCTACGTCCTCGGGGCCGGCATGGTGATCGCGGCGGTCTCCGGTGAGCGCGGCATTTCTCCGGGCGGCGGCCGGGTCAACCGGTTCGTGCATTTTCTCTACGCGGCCGGGGGCATCGCATCGCTGCTGGGATGCACCCTTTTTGTCATCGGCGTGGCGCGGGTCCTGCAGAAATAAACGGGCATCGATCCACCGCAACCCTCCTCAAATTCCGTCTCTCCTTTTGATGAACCCCCGTCTCTTCTCCTTCGTCGGCGGCAGCGCCGGTCCTTGGCGCGTCACGCGTATCGACACGATCGTCGGCGAGCCCCTTCCCGCGGTGACCAACGTGACCGTGGTGCCCGACGTTTCCCCGACGGCCGACGCGAGTTGGACGCTGCGCGGCATCACGAGCAACGAGCGTTACGTCACGCGCGACGAAAAGACCGACCTCGTCGCCCGGCAGGAAGGCCTCGGCCGCGCCGCCTCGATGTGCGCCGCGCTCATTCCGATTCGAAAAAGCCCCGAGTGGTGGGGCCTCCCGCAGGACGAGCGCCGCCGGATTTTCGAGGATCAGTCCACGCACGTGAAAACCGGCCTGAAGTTTCTCCCCGCCATCGCGCGCCGGCTGCACCACTGCCGCGATCTGGGGCCGGATGAACCGTTCGATTTCCTCACGTGGTTCGAATATGCCCCGGCCGACTCCGCCGCGTTCGACGATCTGGTGGCGCTGCTGCGCGGCACGCCGGAATGGCGCTATGTCACGCGTGAAATCGACGTGCGCCTCGTCCGCGACGAAGCTTAGTCCTCCCGCGCATCCCGTGAAACTCCCCCGACCCGCCGAGCAACTCGCCGGCTGCTGCTGGCTGCCTCGCTTCGCGCACAAGACGCGGTGCTTCGTTCGCGGCGAACTTCCGCTGCTCTATCGCGCCGCGTTCGGCAGCCGCGTGGGCGTGGACGGATATTTTCTCCGTCACTTCGGATTGTCGCGGCGGCAGTTTCTGCACGCGGTCGCGAAAGCGCGCGACGACGAGGCGCTGGCCGCGTGGTTTCTCGCCCTGCCCACCGTCAGCGCCGCCGCCATCGCGAGCTGGAATCGCCTCGCGCCCACGCTCGGCGCGAAGGGCTCCCCCGGATACCTCACGTTTCAAGTCGTCCGCTGGATTTTTTATCCCCGGACGCTCCGTCATCCCGTCGGCACTATCTTCGCCGCGATCGAGCAGGATGAAGCCGCCGGCGCGGTGCTGCCCTGACATCCGCCTCGCCTGAATGGAAAAAATCCTGCAATCCCGACGCGTCCCAGCCCGCCACCGCCCAGCTGCGGTGGATCCAGTCTCCCGCCGTCAACCCAGCCCTCCATGCCCCTCGATTCCTACGCCACGACTCCGCCTCCGCTCATCGACAAAGCCGCCCTCGCCCACTCCAGCCCCCGCGTGCAAAGTGGCGCGCGCTGGTTCTGGTGGATCGCCGGCCTTTCCGCCGTGAATTCCGTCGTCGCCCTCGGCGGCGGCAATTTCAACTTCGTCGTCGGCCTCGGCATGACTCAATTCGCCGACGGTCTCTTTCACAACCTCCGGATCCTCGCCGTCATCTTCGACGCGCTCGCCGTCGCGTTTTTCTTTTTCGCCGGATTCTTCGCGCGCAAGGGTCACCTCTGGGCGTTCGTCGTGGGCGGCCTGCCCTACATTGGCGATGGCATCATTTTCGTGCTCATCGGCGATTGGCTGCCCGTCGCCTTCCACGCCTATGCGCTCGTTTTCATTTTCATCGCCGCGAAGGAGCTGCACGCCCTGATCCAACAGGCCAAGGCGCAACCCCACACCCCGCCCGCGCCTCCACCCACCCTTGGCCTTCCGCCCGCGATCGCGCCCGAGCCGCCTCAAGCGTAAACCTCGCCCCAACTCCCGCAGCGACCGCGCGGCCCCGTTTTCGCCGTGTAACCTTTCCCTGCTTGCGGCATCAAAACCGGTCGATGCCCGCACCGGCGATTTTCCCCTCCTCCAGCGTTCCCGCCGAGCCCGGCGATCTGCGCGTGATTGACGAAGTCGCGCGCGGCAATCGCGAGATGTTCGAGGTGCTGGTGCGCCGCTACAACCAGCAGCTCTATCGCGTGGGTTTCTCCTACCTCCGGCAACGCGAACCCGTCGAGGATGCGATGCAAAACGCCTATCTGAAAGCCTACGTGAACCTCGCGAACTTTCACCGCCAGTCCTCCTTCTCCACCTGGCTCACGCGCATCATGATCAACGAGTGCCTCATGACGATCCGCTGCCGCCAGCGCGCCGCCGAGGAAGCCCTAACCACCGAACCCGCCGCTGACGAATCCAGCGCCCCGCAAGGCGCCGCCCGTCTCACCCTTAAAGAAATGAAAATTCTCCTCGAAAAAACCATCGGTGATCTCCCCCGCACGCTTCGCTCCGTCTACATGCTGCGCGAGGTGCAGCAGATGAACACCGCCGAGACGGCCGCGTGCCTCGGCCTGTCGCAGCAGAATGTGAAAGTCACCCTGCATCGCGCCCGCGAGCGGTTGAAAAACGAACTGCTGAAAAGCGCCGCCGGCCTGGAACTCTTCCCGTATCGCGCGGAGTTCTGCGCCCCGATGACCGTGCGCGTCATGCAGGCGGTGCTCGCCGTGGCGTGACCGGCGCACGGCGCAGTCTGTAGCCACGCGCCCCGGCCGCGTGTGCGTTCGTCGCGACAGGGCCGCGCGCCCTCCGGGGAAAGCTGGCCCAAAAGAACCCATTGCCTGCGCTCCGCGTCTGGCCCACGGTCGGCCCTCTTTTCCCCCACCCATGAATACCCGCTCGCTCGTCCCCCTCGCCTTGGCCGTGCTCTCCGCCGCCGCGGCGCACGCCACCGATAAATTCACCCTCACCGTCACGCACGACCTCGCCATCGCCCGCCCCGCCGAGACGATTACCGTGCCATGGTCGCAGGTGAACGACGCCCTCCCCGGCGCGATGCTCCAACGCATCGCCGTCAAGGACGCCGCCGGCCACAGCCTCCCCTATCAAGTCACCAACATCGCCCCCGAGGCCAAGGATCCGCAGAACAAAGGCGTCGCCTACGGTGACCTGATTTTCCAGCATGACTTCGCCGCTGGCGAAAAATCCGCGACGTTCACCGTCGAGAAAATCGAGGCCGTCGCACCGGTTTTCCCGAGCAAAGTCTTCGCCCGCTACGTGCCCGAACGCCTCGACGATTTCGCCTGGGAAAATGACAAGCTCGCCCATCGCACCTACGGCCCCGCGCTCGGCGCGCCCGACGAACCCAAGCGCGGCAAGGAAGTGCTCGTCACCAGCGGCCTCGACGTGTGGTGCAAGCGCGTGAGCTACCCGATCGTCGATCGCTGGTATAACAAGGGCCACGACCACTACCACAAGGACGAGGGCGAGGGCATGGACATGTATGGCGTCGGCACCTCGCGCGGCTGCGGCGGCACGGGCGTCTGGGATGGCCAGAAGCTTTTCGTCGGCCGGAATTACAAAACCTGGAACGTCATCGCGAACGGCCCCATCCGCGCGATCTTCGAACTCACCTATGAAGCGTGGGATGCCGCTGGGGCCAAAGTTTCCGAAGTGAAGCGCTTCACCGTCGATGCCGGCCATAATTTCGACCAGATCGAAAGCACGTTTAACGTCGAAGGCCCCTCCAAGGAAATTACCGTCGCGGTCGGCTTGATCAAGAACAGCGCCGACAAAGGCGAAATGCAGGGCAACAAGATCACGGTCTCCAAGCCGGAGGCCGACACCGCGCTCATCCAATGGGAGGCGCAGCCCAACCACGGCTCGCTCGGCACCGCGCTCATCGTCTCCGACGGATCATTCGCCGGCTACGCCGAGGACGATAAGAACCAGCTGATCCTCGCGAAGGCCACCTCCGGCAAACCCGTCCGCTACCTGGTCGGCGCGGGCTGGAGCAAGGCCGGCGAGTTCACCACGCCGGAGGCTTGGACCGCGTATGTCGCCGCCTGCGCCGCCCGCGCGAAGTCACCGGTGAAAGTCATTATCGCCGCCGCGAAATGAGCCTGCTCCGCACCGCGCTCGCGCTCTTCCTGTGGGGAGGCGCGACGCTCTCCGCCGAATCCGCCAGCGAGCACCCCACCGCACTCCTCAACGGCCGCGACCTCGCCGGCTGGCGGCTCTTTCTGGCGGGCGATGTCGCCGAGCCCTTCGCCGCCACGGTGACGCCCGACGGAGTCCTGCATCTCGCCTCGAAACTCAGCGGCTACCTCGTCACCGGGAAAACGTTTTCCAACTATCATCTCCATGTCGAGTGGCGCTGGCCGAAAGACGCGCCGGCGAACGCCAACAGCGGCGTCCTCGTTCACCTCAATCCGCCCGACGCCATCTGGCCCGCGTGCTACGAGTGCCAGTTAAAAACCGGCAACGCCGGCCAAGTCGTCGGCATGGGCCTCGATATCCCCGCCGCCCCGCTGGTCACGAACCGCAAGCGCGCTCCCCGGCTCGCCGAACCTTCGGAGCAACCGTTCGGCGAGTGGAACGCCTATGAGATTTTTTGTCGCGGCGATGTCATCGAGG
This sequence comes from Opitutia bacterium, assembly GCA_025360615.1. Lineage (GTDB taxonomy): Bacteria > Verrucomicrobiota > Verrucomicrobiia > Opitutales > Opitutaceae > Tous-C4FEB. The sequence goes on along the minus strand of JANYBX010000055.1, from coordinate 20,595 downwards.
TCTTCGTCAACGGCGTCCGCCAAAACCACGTGGAAAAACTCCCCGTCTCCGCCGGCGCGATCGGCCTCCAGCTCGAAGGCTTCCCGATCGATTTCCGCAACGTCTGGCTCGCTCCGCTCTGAAATTCAGACTCGAACTTTGGCCGCGCTTAAAAACATTCCTTCGTCCTCCCTTTCCACTTCATGAAACTCCACTACTTCCCGACGCCCGCCGCCACCAACACGCTCTCCACCGAGCAGCTCCGCGACACGTTTCTCATCGGCGGACTTTTCCAGCCCGGCACCGTCACCGCGCATTACACCGATCTCGACCGCATGATCTGCGGCGCCGCGCTCCCGACGACCGCGCCGCTCGGATTGCCCACGGACAAGGAACTCGGCACCTCGTTCTTCCTCGAGCGCCGCGAAATCGGCATCCTCAATCTCGGTGCACCCGGCACCGTGAAAGTCGGCGAGACTCGCTACGCGCTCGCCTCGCTCGACTGTCTCTACATCGGCCTCGGCGAAAAAGACGTCACCTTCGAAAACGGCCCCGCCGGTCAGGCACAGTTTTATTTCGTGAGCACGCCCGCGCACGCGAAACACCCGACCGCTCTCGCGCGCCGCGCCGATGTGACCGCCGCGCCCATCGGCGACGTGACCAAGGCCAACCGCCGCACGATCCTGAAATACATCCACCTCGACGGCATCAAAAGCTGCCAGCTCGTGTTGGGGTTCACCGAGTTTGAACCCGGCAGCATCTGGAACACGATGCCCCCGCACACGCACAGCCGCCGCACGGAAATTTACTGTTACTTCGACCTCGGCGAAAACATCGCGATGCACTTCATGGGCGAGCCGCAGGCGACGCGCCACCTCGTCGTGCGCGACCGCGAAGCCGTGCTCTCGCCGGCGTGGTCGGTCCACTGCGGCGTCGGCACCGGCGCGTATCGCTTCGTGTGGGCGATGGGCGGCGACAACCAAGTCTTCGCCGACATGGACCCCGCGCCAATCGCGACGCTGAAGTGAAAACTTCCCTTGCTTGCGTCCGAAACGCGGACGATGCGCGTCGCACTCCGCCGGCCCCAATCTTGACTTCGATTCCCCTGCGCCAACTCTGTCCCCCATGAGTCTCCTCGAACTCAAGCAAGGCGTCATGCGACTAACCCAAAGCGAGCGGCGTGAATTGCGCGCCTTCATGGTTCGTCTGCGTCATGAAACCCCGGCGGGGAAGCGAGAGATGGCGCGCCGCATCAAAGCGATGCAAGCAGGCCGTTACGTGACGATCGAGGAACTCGAAAAACGCCTCGCTCGCGGGTGACATGTCCGTTTATCGGCCGGTCCTTTTCGATCAGGCGGCGGAGTCCATCATGGCACTGTCGCGCCGGCAGCAGCGTCAAGCGATGCAGGGGATCAAGAGCGTTGCCCAACACCCTTTCGTGCCCAGCGATTTTTCAACCACCGACACCGAGGGACGAACGGTTGAACACCGGTTGATTGACGCCTTCGTGTTTAGTTACTGGGTCGATCACGCTGCTCGTCACGTGATGATCACCGAAATCGAATTCACCGACTGATTGATTTTCCCATGTCCACCTACCTCCAGCAAAAATTCGGCCTCTCCGGCAAAGTCGCCCTCGTCACCGGTTCCTCCCAAGGCCTCGGCAAAGCCATGGCCATCGCCCTCGCGCGCGCCGGCGCCGATGTCATCATCAATGGCCGCGACGCCGCCAAACTCGCCCCGGTCGTCGCCGAAATTTCCGCGCTCGGGCTCGGCGTGAAAGCCACCGCCATCGCCGCCGACCTCGGGCAACGCGACGACGTCCAGCGCCTCATCGACCAAGCCATCGCCTGGCAGGGCCACCTCGACATCCTCGTCAACAACGCCGGCATCATCAAACGCACGCCCGCCGCCGACCACACCGACGCCGACTGGGATGCCGTCATCGACGTGAATCTCAACGGCGTCTTCACCGCCTGCCGCGCCGCCGGCAAACACATGATCGCGCGCGGCTCGGGCAAGATCATCAACATCGCCTCGCTGCTCACGTTCTTCGGCGGCATCACCGTGCCCGGTTACGCCGCGAGCAAAGGCGCCGTCGGACAGCTCACGAAAGCACTCTCGAACGAGTGGTCTTCCAAAGGCGTCAATGTGAATGCCATCGCGCCCGGCTACATGCGCACCGACAACACCGCCGCGCTCCAAGCCGACGCCGTGCGCTCGAAGGAAATTCTCAGCCGCATCCCCGCCGCCCGCTGGGGCGAGCCCGGCGACATGGAAGGCGCCATCGTGTTTCTCTCGTCCTCCGCGAGCGACTACCTCAGCGGCCACGTGATGGCCGTCGACGGCGGTTGGTGCGGACGGTAAGAACGACGTCTCTTTGTTTCTGAAGGAGGACGGACCTCCCGGTCGTTCCCCGTAAAATCCAAAAAACTCGGAGACGGCGGTCCGATCACGCGGGCTTTCGCTCTCAGGGCCGTGATAGATCGGCCTCGTCACCCGGCCCTGTTTCACGCGCCCCTCGAACGCGCGGTGTGCGCCCATCCCGCGCCTGCTCCCCACGCCGTCAGTGACGGGGCAGCCACCGCTAAATTGTGCGACCGCGTCCCGCTGAAGCGTGCCGTGCTAAACTGTGCAGCAAAAGAAAGGTGGCCAAGCGGCAACCGATAATTAAGACACGTGTCCTTGCTATACGTCTCCTGTGTTTGTTGCCTGCCGCCAGACCCCGCTTTCGTCTTTTTCCCCCACCCCTTTCCACGCGATTCCCCGCGGAGAAACTTAGTAACCCCATGAAAACTGAAATCCGTTCCCACCTCCCGGGCGACCAGCGCGATGCTGGCCAGATCCGTGCCTCCTCATCGGCCCCCGTCAGTCCGTTTCGTTCCGTCTCCCCTCGCCACCTTTCGACCCGCTTCGTGAACGCCGGTTGGCGTCGCGCCCTCACGCTCTGCCTCGCTGGGGTCGTCGCGTCCTGGTCCACCTCGGCCGCATCCGCCGCCATCGCCTTCGACAGCGCCGCGACGAAAACCGCCACCAACGCCGCTTCCGCGAGCTGGTCGCACACCGTCGGCTCGGGCACCAACACGGTCCTCATCGTCGGCCTCGCCACCGAGGACACCAGCACCACGAGTCTCGCCGTCTCCGCCATCACCTACAACGGCGTCACCATGACTCCGGTCGCCAGCTCCACCGCCACGGCCGGCTCGAGCACCCTCGATCGCACCCAGTTGTTCTACCTGCTGAATCCCGCGGCCGGCGCGCACACCGTCGCCGTCACCTTCGGCGGCGCCACCAATGGCGTCAGCGCGGGCTCTGTCTCGTTGAGCGGTGTTGCCCAAAGCGCACCCACCGCCGCCGTGATCGCCACCGCCACCTCCGGCACTGCGATCTCCGCCAGCGTCGCGGTCGCCACTGCGGGCTCCTGGCTCGTCGATGTCGCCAACAGCGGCGCCAGCACCGCCACGCTCACCGCTGGCTCGAGCCAGACCAAGCGCTGGGGCGTCAGCCAATCCAACTCCGGCGGCGCTGGTTCCACCGCCGCGCCCGCTGCCACCGGCACCAGCTCCGTGAGCTGGACCGCCAGCAGCAGCAGCCAGCTCGCGCTCTCCGTCGCCGTCTTCGCCCCGGCCGGTGGCACCACCGTCACCGCGCCCGCGATCACCACGCAGCCCGCCAGCCAGACCGTGACCACCGGCAGCAGCGTCACGTTCAGCGTCGTCGCCTCCGGCACCGCGCCGCTCACCTACCAGTGGAAACTCGGTGGCACGGCCATCTCCGGCGCTACCGCTGCGAGCTACACCATTGCCAGCGCGCAATCCGCCAATGCCGGCAGCTACACCGTCACCGTTTCCAACTCCGCCGGCTCCGCCACGAGCAACGCCGCGACGCTCACCGTGAGCAGCACCGCCACCGCGCCGACGATCACCACGCAGCCCGCCAGCCAGACCGTGACTGCCGGTAGCAGCGTGACCTTCAGCGTTGTCGCATCCGGCACCGCCACGCTCACCTACCAGTGGAAACTCGGCGGCACGGCCATCTCCGGCGCCACCAGTGCCTCGCTCACGCTCACCAACGTGCAATCGGCCAACGCCGGCGGCTACACCGTCACGGTTTCCAATTCCGTCGGTTCCGCCACCAGCAACACGGCCACCCTCACGGTCAACCCCGCCTCCGGTGGCGGCATCATTTATGTCTCGCCCGCCGGCACCGACAGCAATCCCGGCACCCTCGCCTCGCCCACCACGCTCACGATGGCCATCGCCGAAGCCCAGCCCGGCGACACGATCTTCCTGCGCGGCGGCACCTACGCCTACTCCGCCACGATCACCATCGCCACGGGCAACAACGGCACCGCCACTGCCACCAAGAAAATCTTCGCCTACAATGCCGAGGTTCCCGTCTTGAACTGGTCCGCCCAAGCCACCGCCGATGCCAACCGCGGCCTCCAGCTCTTCGGCAATTTTTGGCATTTGAAAGGGCTCACCATCGAGCACGCCGGCGACAACGGCCTCTTCATCGGCGGCAACAACAACACCGTCGAGCTCTGCCTCACCCAATTCAACCGCGACTCCGGCCTGCAGATTTCGCGCAGCAGCAGCAGTCTCACCAACATCTCCCAGTGGCCGTCGAACAATCTCATCCTCAACTGCACCTCGCACGACAACGCCGACGCCACCGCGGAAAACGCCGACGGCTTCGCCTGCAAACTTACCTCCGGCCCCGGCAATGTTTTCCGCGGCTGCATCTCCCACCACAACAGTGACGACGGCTGGGACCTCTTCACGAAGACCGACACCGGCGCCATCGGCTCCGTGCTCATCGAGAACTGCATCGCCTACAACAACGGCACGCTCAGCGACGGCACGACCTCGTCCAACGGCGACAAGAATGGCTTCAAGCTCGGCGGCTCCGGCGTGGCCGTGCAGCACACCATCCGGCGCTCCCTCGCCTTCAACAACGGCCACCACGGCTTCACGGACAACAACAACCCCGGCCCGATCACCGTCACGAACAACACCTCGTTCAACAACACGAACTCCGGTTTCAACTTCCGCTCGGGCGGCAACAGCGTCTTCACGAACAACGCCTCGCTCAACGCCGGCAGTTCCGACGCCACGTTCAGCACGCTCACCGGCACGACCAACCTCTTCTGGGTAAGCGGCGCGAGTAACAACAACGGCGGCATGAAGGTGATCTCCGCCGCCGATTTCCAAACGCTCACCGTACCCTCTGGCGGTTTCGCCCGCAACGCCGACGGCAGCATCAACCTCGGCACCTTCGCGAAGCTCGTCTCCGGCAGCGATCTCGTCAACGGCGGCACTCCCAGCGGCACCGACATCGGCGCCGTCGAGAGCTTCTAAAAAACCCGCCGCCCATCCGTTCCGGCCGTCTTCACCCACGGCCGGAATGTTTTTTCCTTCCGGCGGGAGGCGGGGATCCACCCGTCCTCCCCATCGCACCCCGCGATCCACCGCCCGTTTTTCCCACCCTGATTCCCCCCCAAAAAAATGACCACGTTCCAAACCCCACCCCCACGCGGAGGCCGCCTTGCGCGCCTGCGCCACGTCGCCGCCATCGGCGTTTTCTCCGCCCTCGCGGCCCTTAGCTTCGGCCAAACCTACCAAGCCGAGTCCGCCACAATTTCCAACGGCGTCGTCGCTACCAACCACACCGGCTACACCGGCACTGGCTTTGTCGACTCCACCAATGCGATCGGCGCTTTCGTGGAGTTTACCGTGACCAGCAGCGCCGCTGCCTCGGCCACGGTCACCATCCGCTACGCCAATGGCACGACGACGAATCGCCCCAGCTCCGTGCTGGTCAACGGCACTTCGGTGAACAGCGCCCTCGCCTTCAACGCCACGACGAACTGGGACACCTGGGCCAACCAAACCCAAGCCGTCACCCTCAACGCCGGCTCGAACACCTTCCGCCTCACCGCCACCACGGCCAACGGTTGCGCCAATCTCGACAAGATCGACGTCGCGATCACCGCCACCGCACCCGCTATCACCACGCAGCCCGCCAGCCAGAGCGTGAACGCCGGCAGCAGCGTCACGTTCAGCGTCGCCGCCTCGGGCACCGCTCCGCTCACCTACCAGTGGAAACTCGGCGGCACGGCCATCTCTGGCGCCACCAGTGCGAGCTATACGATTGCCAGCGCGCAATCCGCCAACGCCGGCAGCTACACTGTCACCGTGACAAACGCCGCGGGCTCCGCGACGAGCAACGCCGCGACGCTCATCGTCAACGCCGGCTCCACCGCGCCCTCGATCACCACCCAGCCCGCCAGCCAGACCGTGAACGTCGGCAGCAGCGCGACGTTCAGCGTCGTCGCCTCCGGCACCGCTCCGCTCACCTACCAGTGGAAACTCGGCGGCACCAATATCTCCGGGGCCACCAGCGCGAGCTATACCATCGCCAGCGCCCAGTCCGCCAACGCCGGCAGCTACACCGTCACCGTCACCAACTCCGTCGGCTCCGTCACGAGCAGCGCCGCCACGCTCACGGTCAACACCGGCGGCGGCTCCAACACGAAATATAATCTCTCCGGCTTCGCTACGGTCGGCACCGGGTGTACCGGTGGCGGCATCGTCGCCGTCGGCAACGCCGCCTACGCGCAAGTCACGACGCCCCTCCAGCTCGCCACCGCCATTGTCTCCTTCAACAAGGGCACTGGCATCAAGGTCATCGAGATCATGAACAACCTCGATCTCGGCTGGAACGAAATCGGCTCCGCCGTTCAGACCCTGTCGAGCACGCCCTTCACGGCGCACGCGACCGCGCTGTTGCACCCGCGTCTGATCACCACCGGCGTGAGCAAGATGGACATCAAGGGCAGCGCCGGCGGCCTCACGATTTTCTCCGCCAACGGCTCCACCATCAAGCACTGCACCTTCAATCTGAAGGGCACGCACAACATCATCATCCGCAATCTCAAGTTCGACGAGATGTGGGAGTGGGATGAATCCTCGAAGGGCAACTACGACAAAAATGATTGGGACTTCATCGACCTCAGCAACGGCAGCGCCGCGACCAACGTGTGGATCGACCACTGCACGTTTACCAAGGCCTACGACGGCATCGTCGACTTCAAAGCCAGCACGCAAAACGTCACGCTGTCCTGGTGCAAATACGTCGGCGACGACGGCGCGACCAACTCCAACAGCTTCGTTCGCCAGCAGATCGTCGCGCTTGAGGCGAACAAGTCGTCCCATGCGTTCTACAATTTCCTTCGGACCAACGGATTTAGCACGGAGGACATCATCACGATCCAGCAGGGCCACGACAAAACCCACCTGATGGGCTCCAACTCGCTCGACTCCGGCAACGCCACGCTCAGCGCCACGTTCCACCACCAATGGTTCAGCAATATGTGGGACCGCTGCGTGCCCCGCCTGCGCGCCGGCAACGTGCATAACTACAACCTCTACGTCGACGACTCCGGCGTGCTCGCGGCCAAGCGCCTGCGCGACACGCGCGCCGCCGCGATGACCACGGCGAACCAGAACACGCTCAACAACACCTACAGCTTCAACCCGCCGATCAACGGCAGCATCTCCACCGAGGCCGGAGCGATCCTCGTCGAGAAGTCGATCTACAGCGACTGTCTCTGGCCGCTGCGCAACAACCAGACCGACATCACCGATCCGACCTACACGGGCAAGATCAAGGCGACGGACTCGATCTACGTGTTCCACAACACCGATGGCAGCGTCGTCAACGTTCGTGGCAACAGCACCGACTCGGGCAACCCGATGGGGCCGTTCCAAGCGCCCATCATCGCGTTTTCGTGGAACGGATTCACGTCATTGCCCTACACCTACACGCCGGAAGATCCCGGCGTGCTCCAATCCAGCGTGATCTCCGGCGCCGGTGCCGGCGCGCTCACGTGGACGAAGGACAACTGGTTGAAAACCTCCTACTGATTAACGCGCATGCCTTCAAAATCTGTCATTGCGGGAAATCCCTCCCTAGCGGATCGCCGCGGCGCGCTTCGCGCACCTCGCGATGACAAACTCCTTGAGCACGCCTGAATGACAAGCCGTCCCTTGGCCATGCCCGTCATCGCCAAATCCTCCCGCCGACCCGCGCCGATTCTTCGGCGCGGGCTCGGCCTTTATTTTTCTGGAATCATCGGCCTGCTCATCGCGCTGGGCGCGAGCTGGCTCGCAACCAAGTCGACCCCGGATCGTTTTGAGAGCACACTCAGTGGTAGGCAGCCCGCTCGTGGGCTGCCTACCGCAAGCGTGATCCGAGATTTGAAAATGCTTCCCGCCGCGCCCAACGCGGTCGCCGCCAACTCCAAAGATCCCGACGCGTTAACCGCCTTCTTCGCCACGACCGAAGCAACCCCGCGCGCCGCCGTCGAACTCGCCACGCATCTCATGCGCGCCGACGCCACCACCGCGCGCGACTGTGGCTACGCTCTCATTTTCGGCCTGAATCGACGCGACGAATTTTCCACCTCGGCGAACTTCGCGATCACCGCTCCAGCCGAATTACGCCGCGATCTGTTGATCGCCGCCTACCATGATTGGGGCCGTCGCCAGCCCGAACTCGCGCTGCTCTCCGCCGCCCAAATCACCGAGGTCGGCACTCGCCAAACCGCTCTGCAATCGGCGCTCTCCGGCTGGGCGCGGACTGATCCCGAAGGCCTCGCCGACACCGCGGTCAACTTCCCCGATGGCGCTGAGAAATTCGCCGCACTCACGAAAGCTCTCCGCGCGTGGGTCATCAAAGATCCGTCGAAAGCCGGCGACTGGATCGTGGCGCACCGCCACGCCGTTTCCGCCGCCGAAGCCGCGCTAAGGGAGGATTGAGGGGAGCCGCCTCAAAACGGTGGAGTTCGTGGCCCGTATTCCGATGGAGGCGGGGTGCCCCCACCCCGCATTCGCGTCGCTCGTAAAATAACGTCAACGCGGGGTCAGGGCACCCCGCCTCCATTCGAACGCCACCGCGATGCCGGCGTGTTCATCAACCTCACTGATGCTCGCGGTAGTCCGTCGTGCCGCCGTCCTTCGGCAGGTAGTGATAGGTGCGCAGCTTGATTTGGATGTCCACCGCGGGATTGGTGATCAGCTTGATCATCTCCGCGCCCGCGAGCAGCACGGGCCCGTAACCGTGCAACGCATCGACGCTCGCGGGGCGGTTGTAATAGTAAACTTGATCGCTCGCGAAAGTCGTGCCGACACAGGTGCCCTCGACCTGGCCCTTGGCGTTGACGCGCGTCAGGATGCCCGCCCAACCGGCTTGGGCGATGGAGCCGTAGGTCGTCGGGCTGATCCACCCCTGATTGATCGCGTGCGCGTAGCCGTAGACGAACATCGCGCTCGCCGAGGTCTCGAGATAGGAATCGCTGCGGTCAATCATCTGGTGCCAGAGGCCCGTGCCCGACTGGAATTGGGCGATCCCGCGCAGCGCGAGGCGCAGTTGCGCGAGGACTTTGGGGAAACCCGGATGATCCTTGGGCAGCACGTCGAGCAAGTCGCACATCGTGAGGATCGGCCAGCCATTGGCGCGGCCCCAGTAGAATTGCGGCGCATCGGGGTTGTTCGCGTTCCAGCCGTGCGCGTAGATGTTCAGGCGCGGGTTGAAAAGATAGCCCGACATTTGCAGGACGTTTTTCACCGCGTCGTCGAACCACGCGCGATCACCGGTCATGCGGCCCATCTCCGCGAGCGCGGGCACGCCCATGTAGAAATCATCCGCCCAAAGCGACTGTGCCTGCGGGCGCTGGCGGGCGAGCGTGCCGTCGGCGAAGCGAAACTGCTTTTTCGCCACGTAGTCGATCCACGTGTCGATCTGCGGCTTCAGGTCCGGACCGACTTTCGCGAGTCGGGCGCGGATGAGCGCCGCGCACATCGCACCGCTGTCGTCGAGTGCGCGCGGGTCGAGCAGGCGGGCGAAACTGTTGGCGCGTTCCAGGTGAAATTTATCCTCTTGGGCGCGAAAATACGCCGTGCGCTCGGCAAGAAACCGCATGTGCCGCTCCGTGAAAGCGGCGAAGCGCGCATCGCCCGTCACTTCCGTGGCCTTGATCATGCCAGCGTGAACGACGCCCATTTCGTAGGCGAGCGCACTGAACCCCGTTTCGCCGAGATCGGCGACCGCCGTGGCGACAGGCGCGGTGAAGTCGGTGATCTCCTTGCGGGTTTTGCGATCTACCACGCGGGTCGGCGCGGCGACTTCCAGATAACCGCGGACCCGGCCGAGCACCTCCGTGATCTCCGCGACCGTGGGCAACTGATACGGCACGGGATAGCCGGGCTCGCCGGAATCGGCCGGGAGTTTATTGTCACGATTGCGATATGGGCCGTCGGCCAACGCGGTGGTGCCTAAAAATGGGGAGAGCAAAAGGGCGGCGAACACGAGACGCGGGGAGGCGGAAATCATCGGGGTTGGGCAGGGCTTGGCGTTGAATTTTCGGAAGAGAAGATGAGCATGCTCGGGCTGGCCGGGCGCAACCCGAAAGCATGGAGCCCGCGAAAATGCCGGGGATTTTTTGCGCGTGATTTGCCTAAGAGATTCATCGGCGAAAGTCGCGGAGGTCGTGAATCGTCTGTTCCAAACCGCTCTCACGGACCGCTTCGCGGAATCATTCATTAGGCTTCCTAAAATCCCCAAGGACACCCTCGACTTCTACTGCAAACAAGCTTTCCTTACCCACGAGTAAAGTTACCTTTCAGCCCCCCTTTTTTTTCGTCTCGTGGTCTGTCGTCGTCCCCAAAGTTTGCCCCCATGAAAACCCCGCGCCTTCTTCCCGCCTCCCTCCTTGCGCTTGTCCTCGTCGGGACACTCGCGCTCCCCTCCGCCCGCGCCGCCAGTCAATACGACCAGCGCCTCGCCAACATCTCGACCCGCGCCCAAGTCGGCACCGGCGCCAACATCATGATCACCGGCTTCGTCGTGAACGACGGCGCGCCGAAGAAAATCCTGATCCGCGCCGTCGGCCAACGGCTCTCGCAGGCTCCGTTCAGTCTCACCGGCACACTGCCCAACCCGATCCTCGGCATCTACAATAGCAACAACCAGCTCGTGCTGCAAAACGACAACTGGAACACCACCGACAACGATCAGACTGCACTCGCCGCCGCCACCGCTACCGCCGGAGCCTTCTCCCTCGGCACCGCCGCCAACAACGACTCCGCCCTCGTCGCCACCCTTTCCGCCGGCGCTTACACCGCTCAAGTCAGCGGTGTGGGAACAACCAACAATACCGGCATCGCCCTCCTCGAAGTCTACGACATCACCGGCTCGGCCCGCCTCATGAATCTCTCCACGCGCGCCGTGGTCGGCACCGGCGGTGGCATCCTCATCTCCGGTCTCGTCATTGCGCCCAACGGCGGACCCCGCCGCCTGCTCATTCGCGCTTCCGGTCCGGCGCTGACTGGGCTCGGCGTCCCCGGCGCCATCTCCGATCCGGTCTTCTCCATCTACAGCGGCAGCACGATCATCGCCGGCGGCTCGAACGACAATTGGGAAACCGCCAACGCCGGCGGCGTCATCACCGCCGCCGCCACGCAGTCCGGAGCGTTCCCTTTCCCCGCCGGCTCGAAAGACGCCGCGCTCGTCATCGACCTCGCGCCCGGCGCTTACACGATCCAAGTCGCCGGTGTCGGCGGCGTCGGCGGCGTCGCGCTCGTCGAGGTTTACGACCTCACCTCCGAGGTTCTCTCCACGGTCAGCGTGACGGCCTCCGTCGCTTCGACCGACACCCAGGGCTCCGCCCCCGGCGTCTACACGTTCACTCGCGTCGGCAACATCTCCAGCGCCATCAACGTCTCCTACACGCTCTCCGGCACCGCCATCGCGGGCACGGATTTCCAGCCGCTTTCCGGCGTCGTCTCCTTCGCCGCAGGCGTGAGCACGGCCACCGTCACGCTCACTCCGAAGGTCAACAGCGCCAATATCAACAACCGCACCGCCACGCTCACGCTCGTCCCCAATCCCGCCTACGGCGTCGGTGCCAATGACAACGCCAGCGTCGCCATCTTCTACAACTCCGGCTCGCTCTACGTTTCCAATCTCCGCACCCCGGGCGCCGTCCTCGGCTCGACCGCCTACGGCACCGGCACCATCCAGCTCAGCTCCGACACGACGTTCGCCTTCGTCAACGTCACCTTCTCCAATCTCAGTTCGCCCGAGGTTGTCGCCCATTTGTCCATCGACGGCAACTACGTCTTCACGCTCCCGCAAGGCCAGGTGAACAACGCCACGTGGACCTTCGCCCCCGTCGGCGCCTACACCACCGCCGATCTGATCGCCGCGCTCAAAGCCGGCCGCATCACCATCAGCATCGACACTTCCAGCAACCCCTCCGGCGAGCTCACCGCCACCTTCCTGAAGAGCACCGGCACCGCCGCCTTCAACGCGCCCGCCGCGCCACCCGCCGTCACGCTCAGCAAAGTCACCGCGACCGACGCCGCGCGCTTCCTCACGCAGGCCACTTTCGGCCCGAAAAAATCTGAGATCGACGCCCTGACCGGCGGCGATCTCTCCGCGTGGATCACCGCGCAGATGGCGCTCCCCGCCACGCTTCATTTCCCCGAAGCCAACGCCGACTTCGCCGCCAATCCCACCACCGGCGCTCCCAACGGCGCGGGCGGCATCAACACCCGCATCAGCCAGGCCAACCGCCTCCACGCGTGGTGGAAAAACTCGCTCACCGCGCCCGACCAGCTCCGCCAGCGCGTCGCCTTTGCCCTCAGCGAGATTCTCGTCACCTCCGACCAGAACAGCACCATCGCCGCGTGGCAGGACGGCCACGCGGTTTACTACGACCTCCTCGTCAACGGAGCCTTCGGCAACTTCCGCGACTTGCTGGAAAAAGTGACTCTCAGCCCCAACATGGGCATCTATCTCAGTTCCATTAAAAACGTGAAGAGCCGCCTCGATGCCCAAGGCAATCCGCTCACGTTCCCCGACGAAAATTACGCCCGCGAGATCATGCAGCTCTTCACCGTCGGCCTCAACGAACTCCAGCCCGACGGCACGTTGAAACTCGATCCGACCGGCCTGCCGATCCCGACCTACAATCAGGACACCATCGTGCAGACGGCAAAGGTCTTCACCGGCTGGGGCTTTTACCAGAACGTCACCACCCCGACTATCGGCGGCGGCGGCGGCGCGAGCGAAAACTTCATCAACCCCATGGTCCTCTTCCCCACGTCGCACGACGACACGGCGAAGACCATCATCACCGGCAAAGTCATCCCCGCCGGCCAGGGTGGCATCAGCGACCTGAAGGACATGCTCGACACCCTCTCCAACCATCCGACCACCGGGCCGTTCATCTCGAAGGAGCTCATCCAGCGCCTCGTCACCAGCAACCCGAGCCCCGGCTACGTCTATCGCGTCGCGCAAGTCTTCGCCAACAACGGCGCCGGCGTCCGTGGCGATCTCGGTGCCGTCGTCCGTGCCATCCTCACCGACTACGAAGCGCGCTCGACCACGTTCCTCAACACCACGGCCTATGGCAAACTCAAGGAGCCGCTCCTCCGCGCCACCGCGCTCCTCCGCGCCTTCAACGGCGGCCGCGACGACGGTCGCTACGCCCTCGGCTCCACCGACGCCCCGCTCGACCAAACTCCCGCCAGCGCCGACACCGTATTTAATTTCTTCTCGCCCGGCTATGTCGCTTCAGGCGCGCTCGCCGCCGCCGGCCTCTTCGCCCCGGAGTTTCAAACGTTCACCGACACGACTGCGATCACCGTGCCCAACTATTACTACACCCTCGCGACCGCTTCTCGCAACACGATCACCGTTGGTCTCGACTACTCCGCGATCCTCTCAATGGCGAAGACCCCGCAGCCCCTCATCGACTACCTGAACCTCGTCCTCAGCGGCGGCTCGATGCCCAAGACGATGAGCGACCGCCTCGTCACTGCGATGAACGCCCTCCCGACCAGCACCGCCGACCTCCAACGCGTCCAGACCGCCGTCTACCTCACGATCTCCTCCCCCGAGGCCGCCATCCAAAAGTAACCGCCTCCGAAATCGAAAATCGAGAATCCCCGAATCGAAAATCCTTACCCCTCGGCCATGAATCCCAAAAATCTCCCCCACGATCCCACCCGCCGCAAATTCCTCGGTGCCTGCTGCGCCTCCGTCGGCGCCACCGGCATGCTCTCCGCCCTCGCCCAGCTTCGGCTGACCGGTGCCATCGCCAATGCCGAGAACGGCACCCGCGTCGCCGGGGCCACCGCCCCCGATTACAAAGCCCTCGTCTGCCTCTTCCTCGCCGGCGGCAACGACGCCAACAATCTCATCATCCCCCTCGATAGCTCCGCCACCGGCTACCAAGCCTACGCCACCGGCCGCGGCACCCTCGCTCTCCCGCAGACCGGCGACGCGAAGCTCAACGTCAAAACCTCCGACGGCCACGACTACCGCTTCCACCCCGCGATGACCGGCGCCCGCGACCTCTTTAACTCCGGCCAGCTCGGCGTCATCGCCAACGTCGGCACCCTCGCCGTCCCCACCACCAAGGCCCAATACAACGCCCGTTCCGTCCCTCTCCCCTTCCAGCTCTTCTCCCACAGCGACCAGCAGGTCGAGTGGCAGAGCAGCATCGCCGACAAACCCTTCGTCACCGGCTGGGGCGGCCGTATTGCTGACGTCACCGACTCCCTCAACTCGAACAACTCGATCTCCATGTCGATCTCGTTGAACGGGCAGAACTCCTTCCAAGTCGGCAACCGCGTCGCCCAATACTCCGTCAGCACCAACGGCTCGATCGCCCTCTCCAGTTCCACGGGCGCTACCGGCACTAACCTGCAGGCTATTCGCACCCAGGCGCAAAAGGACCTCCTCGTCGCGCAAAACAACAACCTCTTCGAAACCGCCTTCGGCGGCATGACGTCGAACGCCATCGCCGATTCCGATCTCCTCGCCACGATCCTCGCGGCTAATGCCACGCTCCCGTTCACGACCACTTTCCCGACCAGCAGCCTCGGTCAGCAGCTCAAGACCATCGCCCGCCTCATCGCCGCCGCTGCCGGCACCGCCACTGCCGGCCCCAGCCTCTCCGGCCTCAAGCGCCAGATCTTCTTCGCCCGCATCGGCGGCTGGGATCTGCATGCCGGCCAGGTCAACGCCGGCGATCATACCTTGGGCGCGCACGCCAATCTCCTGGGCGACGTCAGCAACTCCCTCTCCGCCTTCTATAACGCCACCTCTCAGCTCGGCGTCGCCAACCAAGTCACCACCTTCACCGCCTCCGATTTCGGCCGCACCTTCAACACCAACGGCGACGGCTCCGATCACGGCTGGGGTTCCCACCACCTCGTCATGGGTGGCGCCGTCAAAGGCGGCGACATCTACGGCAAGATGCCCACGTGGACCGGCGACGGCACCGGCCCCGACGACACCGGTCGCGGCCGCTGGATTCCCACCACCAGCGTCGATGAATTCAGCGCCACGATGGCCACTTGGTTCGGCGTCAGCGCCACCAACCTCCCTCTCATCCTCCCCAACGTCGGCCGCTTCGCGAAACCCAATCTGGGCTTCCTCTGAGCCGGCCCGCCGCGCGCACGGCATCCGATCCGTCGCTCGACCGCCACGATCCGCACCGGCCCCTTCGCCGCGCGGATCTTTTTTTGCCCGCCCGCCACTTTCATCTGTCAGCCTCCATCATGCCCCGCCGTCTCGCTCTTCTCCTCGCGGCCATCGCGGTCGCCGTGCTCATTATTTTTCTGCCCCGCCGCGCACCCGCCCCGACTGCGCCCAGCGCCGTCCCTTCCCCTGCCCCCTCTCTCCCCAGTGCGACGGCCACTGCCCCGCCGGCCATCAAAGTCGCGGCCACGACCGCCACCGAGCCCGAGGAAATCTCCGCCGCCATCAACCTCAACGCCCCCGGTGGCACCATCGGCGGCGACCTCGAAATGCTCAACACCGTCTTCACCGATTGGCGGCTTAACTTTCCCCGCATCGGCAATCCCTGGGGCGAGAATGTCGAGATCACCACCATGCTCACCACCCCCACCGTGCGCGGCGCATCGCACTTCCCGCGCACTCACCCCGCCATCAACTCCGCCGGCGAACTCTGCGATCGCTGGGGCACCCCGTTCCATTTTCACGCCATCTCCGGCACGCGCATGGAAATCCGCTCCGCCGGCCCCGATAAAAAATTCGGCACCGCCGACGACGCCGTCCTGACCCCGCCGTAGCCGGGAGCGCGGCCACCCCCGACCGCATACGGTTTCCTCCCGCTTCCATCGCGCCGCCGCGCCTGCTTTCACCTCAAGAAAACGCCGTTGAAACACGGAGGACGCAGCCAGCGCAGAGGAAAAAACCAACTCTTTTCGCCCCCAAGCCTTCACCCGGCCGGGGAATTTTTCCCCGCCTGATTACCCCTCTTCCTGCTCCGCCCTCCCCGCTTCAACTGCGAAATCCAGGATGATCGTTCCGGCGGATCGCCCACGTGAGCACTCGCCAAACCCCGGTGTGGCCCGTGTGGAAACGTCGGGGATTTTGTCCGTGATTTGCTCAGGAGATTCATCGGCGAAAGTCGCGGAGATCGTAAAGAGGCTGTTACAAACCCGCCCGAAGGCCCGCGCGACGCCGTCATTCACGAGGCTTTCACCAGCCAGCGCTCGACTTTATTCCGCAAATTACCTGCCTTAATTTATAAGAAACCTGTCGCGAGTCGGACACCTTTCTCTCGTCACGTGGTCTGTCGTCCCCCCCAAAATCTGCCCACCCCATGAAAACCCCGCGCCTTCTTTTCTCCTCCCTCCTTGCTCGTGGCCTCCTCGGCACGCTCGCGCTCCCCTTCGCTCGCGCCGCCAGTCAATACGACCAGCGCCTCGCCAATCTCTCGACCCGCGGCCAGGTCGGCAGCGGGGCCAACGTCATGATCACCGGCTTCGTCGTGAATGAAGGCGCGCCGAAAAAAATGCTGATCCGCGCGATCGGCCAGCGTCTCGGCCAAGCACCTTTTAATGTGGCCGGGGTGCTCTCCAACCCGACGCTCAGCCTCTACAACAGCAACAACCAGCTCGTGCTGCAGAATGACAACTGGAACAGCTCCGACAACGACCAGACCGCTCTTGCCGCCGCGTCGACCGCGGTCGGTGCTTTTTCACTCACCGGTGCCAATAGCGACTCCGCTCTCATCGCCACGCTCTCGCCCGGCGCCTACACCGCCGTCGTCAGCGGCGTAAACAACGGTGTCGGTGTCGGCCTCCTCGAAGTTTACGACATCAGCGGTTCCGCGCGCCTGACGAATCTTTCCACTCGCGCGGTCATCAATCCCGGCGGTCCCGGCGCGGCCGGCGGCGTGCTGATCTCCGGCCTCGTCATCGCGACCGGTGGCGGCCCGCGCCACCTGCTCATCCGCGCCGCCGGCCCCGCGCTCACCGCGCTCGGCGTGCCCGGCGCGATCGCCGACCCCGTGTTCTCCATCTACAGCGGCACCACCATTATCGCCAACGGCTCCAGCACCAATTGGGATAGCACCAGCGCGGCCGGCACGATCAGCGCGGCCACCGCGCAGGCTGGCGCGTTCCCCTTCCCGGCCGGTTCCAAGGATGATGCGATGGTCATCGATCTCACTCCCGGCGCCTACACCATTCAGGTCGGCGGTGTCGGCGGCGTCGGCGGCGTCTCCCTCGTCGAGGTCTATGATCTCACGTCGGAATCCCTCTCCACGGTGAGCGTCACCGCCTCCGTCGCCTCGACCGATACTCAAGGTGCCGCGCCCGGCGTGTTCACCTTTACCCGTAACGGTAAAATCGATACCGCCATCAACGTCGCCTACACGCTCGGTGGCACGGCGGTTTCCGGCACGGATTTCCAGCCGCTCGCCGGCGTCGTTTCTTTCGCGGCCGGCGTGAGCTCGGTCACCGTTAGCCTCACCCCGAAGGCCAATGCCGCCAACGTGAACAACCGCATCGCCACCCTCTCCCTCGTCGCGAACAACAGCTACGGCGTCGGCGCGAGCGACACCGCCAGCGTCGCCATCTACTTCAACTCCGGCTCGCTCTACGTTTCCAATCTCCGCACGCCCCGCACCATCACCGGCTCGACCGCCTACGGCACCGGCACCATCCAGCTCAGCGCCGATGAGACCTCGGCCTTTGTGAACGTCTCCTTCTCGAATCTCAGTTCCCCCGAGGTCGTCGCCCACTTGTCCATCGACGGCAACTACGTCTTCAATCTCCCCCAGGGCCAGGTCAGCAATGCGTTCTGGACCTTCGCTCCCGTCGGCATCTATAGCACCGCCGACTTGATCGCCGCACTCAAGGCCGGCCGCATCACCATCAGCATCGACACCGCCAGTTTCCCCACCGGTGAACTCGCCGGCTCCTACTTGAAGACCACCGGCTCCGCCGCCTTCAACGCCCCCGCCGCCCCGCCGGCCATCAACCTCTCGACGGTCGGCGCGCCCGACGCCGCCCGCTTCCTCACGCAGGCCACCTTCGGCCCGAGGGGCGATGAGATCCTCGCCCTCGCCGCGAAAGGCTACACCACTTGGCTCAACGAGCAGATGGCATTGCCCGCCTCGCTCCACTTCCCTGCGGCCAATGCCGACATGGCCGCTTTTGGCGGCGGCAATACCGGCCCGAATCGCATCAGCAGCACCAACTATCAACATGCTTGGTGGGCACTCGCCACCGGCGCCCCTGATCAGCTCCGCCAACGCGTGGCCTTCGCCCTTAGCGAAATCTTCGTCACCTCCGACCAGAATGATGAAATCTCCCAATGGATGGACGGCCACGCCGTCTTCTACGATCTCCTCGTGCAAGGCGCGTTCGGCAACTACCGCGACCTCCTCGAAAAAGTCACCCTCAGCGCCGACATGGGCATTTATCTGAGCATGATGAGAAACAGCAAGGCCACCTACGACAGCAAGGGCGTGCTCCTTTCCCAGCCTAACGAAAATTATGCGCGCGAGATCATGCAGCTCTTCACCATCGGGCTCAACGAACTCCAGCCCGACGGCACCCTGAAACTCGATCCCACCGGCCAGCCCATCCCGACTTACAGTCAGCAGACCGTCGTCGAGACCGCGCAGGTTTTCACCGGCTGGAGCTATTTCCAGAGCGGCACGAATCCCGCCTTTCGCAACGGCAGCAATGGCAGCGAGGGCTACATCAACCCGATGATGCTTTTCCCCACCTCCCACGACGACTCCACCAAAATCATCGTCGGCGACAAAGTGCTCCCCGCCTCTCAAGGCGCCGTGAAGGATCTGAAGGACACGCTCGACGCTCTCTTCAATCACGCGAACACCGGCCCCTTCATCGCCAATCAGCTCATCCAGCGCCTCGTCACCAGCAACCCCAGTCCCGGCTATGTCTATCGCGTCGCGCAAGTCTTCGCCAACAACGGCGCCGGCGTCCGCGGCGATCTCGGTGCTGTCATCCGCGCCATCCTGCTCGACTACGAAGCCCGCTCCTCCGCCATCATCAACACTCCCAGCTATGGCAAAGCCAAGGAGCCGCTCCTCCGTACCACCGCGCTCCTCCGCGCCTTCTACGGCAGCTCCAATAGCGGCCGCTATGTCACGGGGGCGTTGCTGAACCCTGAGGGCCTCAGCAACAACAACGGCTCCCTCTCCGAAGCCGCCGGTCGCGCTCCCACCGTCTTCAATTTCTACGAGCCCGGTTACGTTCACCCCGGTGCCATCGCCGCCGCCGGACTTTATGCCCCGGAGTTCCAAATCTTCAACGACACGACCGCGATCTCGATGCCGAATTACCTCTATAATTTGATCGTCGCCACCCGCGGCACGACCGAGGTCGGCCTCGTCTACACCGATGTGCTCCCGCTCGCCAAAACTCCCCGGCAACTCGTGGACTACATGAATCTCGTCCTGAGCGCCGGCAGCATGCCCCAAACCATGATCGACCGCATCACCACGGCGATCACCGCGATGCCGACCAGCACAAGCGACACCGACAAGGTCCGCTCCGCCATCTACCTCACCGTCACCTCCGCCGAAGCCGCCACCCAAAAGTGAGCGCTCCCGAAATCGAAAATCAAAAATCCCAAATCGAAAATCCCACCCCTCGGCCATGAATCCAAAAAATCCCTCCATCGATCCTTCCCGCCGCAAATTCATTGGCTCCTGCTGCACCGCCGTCGGTGCCACCGGCATGTTGTCCACGCTAGCGCAGCTCCGTCTCACCGGCGCCGTCGCCAGTGCCGAGAGCGGCCTCGTGCCCACCTCCGCCGGTGCCACCGCTCCCGACTACAAAGCCCTCGTGTGCCTCTTCCTCGCCGGCGGTAACGACGCCAACAACTTCATCATCCCGAACGACGCCGCCGGCTACGCCGGCTACGCCTCCGTCACCGGCGGCCGCGGTGCACTCGCCCTCCCTCAAAGCACCCTCCTCGGCATCAATCCGAAAACCTCCGACGGTCGCGCCTGGGGCCTTCATCCCAGCCTGAATTTCGACGTCGCCGGCACCAACACCACCGGCCTCAAGTCCCTCTTCGATTCCGGCAAAATGGCGCTCATGGCCAACGTCGGCACGCTCGCCGTCCCCACCACCAAGGCCCAATTCAACGCCAGGTCCGTCCCGCTGCCGTCGCAACTCTTCTCGCACAACGACCAGCAGGTCGAATGGCAAAGCAGCGTCGCCGACAAGGCCTTCACCACCGGCTGGG
>JANYBX010000038.1 GCA_025360615.1 Opitutia bacterium | reverse complement strand
GGACGTTGGCCTTGTCGATCGAGCAAAGTTTTTTCTTCCGCGCGCGCGCCGCGGTGATGGCGGTGGCGAGGATGCGCTCGATCTCGCTCTTGCGGTAGACCATCGTGTCGATGGCTTGCACGTCGCCGTCGGGGAGCGTGGTGGTGGCTTTCGGTTTGCCGAAGTAGAGGCCGCCGGTGAGTTCGCGGATGCAGACGATGTCGATGCCGTCGGGGATGCGGTTGGTTTTGAGCGGGGAGGCGTCGGTGAGTTCGCGGTAGAGGAGGCCGGGGCGGATGTTGGCGAAGAGAGTGAAGTGCTTGCGGAGGGGGAGGAGCGCGGCGCGCTCGGGCTGTTCCTTGGGCGGGAGTTTTTCCCACTTCGGGCCGCCGACGGAGCCGAAGAGGATGGCGTCGGATCGTTCGCAGAGTTGCAGCGTGGCATCGGGGAGGGCGAGGCCGTGATTATCGATGCCCGCGCCGCCGACATCGGCGTGCGTGTAGTCGAGCGTGAGGTTTTCCTGGGCGGCGACGTGCTGGAGCACGCGCAGGGCCTCGGTCATCACTTCGGGTCCAATGTAGTCTCCGGCGAGAACGGCGAACTTAAGGGTGGGCATGGGAAAAGGGCCAGAGTGGCAAGTGCGAGCGGCGCGTGGCAAGCGCGGAGGGTTTTACGTTGCGAGCCCGGGTAAATCGCATGGATTCGAGGTCGTGAATTTGCACGTGATCCCAGCCGGGCCGATCCAAACCAACGCCTATTTGCTCACGGCTCCGGCGCGCGGCGAGGCGGTGTTGATCGACGCGCCGGGCGACGTGTGGGCGGAGGTGGAGGAAATTTTGCGCGGGGAAAAATGCCGGCTGACCGAGCTGTGGCTCACGCATGGACACTGGGATCACACGCAGGGCGCTGCGGAGGTCGTGCGGGCGACGGGCGCAAAGGTGCGTGCGCATCGCGACGATCAAGTGATGATCGAAACGCCGCACGTGATGAGCGCGTTTCTCGGGCCGCGCATCAAGCTGGAGGCGATCAAGGTCGATCACTGGTTCGTTCCGGGCGAGCGCATCAAGGCCCTGGGCACCGTGGCGGAGGTGCGGCATGTGCCGGGGCATTGTCCGGGGAACGTGTTGTTTTACTTTGCCAAGGAGGGTGCGGCGTGGGTCGGGGATGCGTTGTTCAAGGGCAGCATCGGGCGCACGGATTTGCCGGGCGGCAATCCCGCGCAACTCGACCGCTCCATCCGCGAGCAGATTTACACGCTGCCGGGGACGACGGTGGTTTACCCGGGACACGGCGAGCCGACGACGGTGGCGGAGGAGAAGGCGAACAATCCCCATGTCCGCGCCTGAACACGAAGTTTTCATGCGGCGCGCGCTTGAACTCGCGAACGGAATCTGGGGCACCACGCATCCGAACCCGATGGTGGGGGCGCTCATCGTCGAGGATAGCCGCATCGTCGCCGAGGGCGCGACCGAGCCGGATGGCGGGCCTCATGCGGAGCGACTGGCGTTGCTCGCGCGCGGCCGTATCCCGCGCCCGGGCGCGACGCTCTATGTGACGCTGGAGCCTTGCTCGACGCACGGCCGCACGGGTGCATGCACGGATGCGATCATCGCCTCGGGGATCAAGCGCGTCGTCGTGGGCGCAACCGATCCGAATCCGGAGCACGCGGGGCGCGCGTTTGAGCTGCTGCGGGAGGCGGGAGTGGAGGTGATCACCGACGTGCTGGCGCAGGAATGCACGGACCTAAATTTGATTTTCAACCACTGGATCACGCAGCGGCGACCGTTGATGGCGGCGAAGGCGGCGGTGACGCTCGACGGCCGCAGCGCATGCCGCACCGGCGATTCGCAATGGATCACGGGCGAAGCGGCGCGGGCGAACGTGCATCGTTGGCGGCGGCTGTTTCCCGCGATCGGCGTGGGCGCGGGCACGATCATGAAGGACAATCCGCGGCTGACGGCGCGCATGGAGGGGAAGGCCGAATGGTGCCCGGTGCGATTCGTATTCGACGGGCGGTTGAGGACGGTCGTGGATCGCAACCTGCCGCACGTTTACACGGATGAGTATCGCAGCCGGACGATCGTGGTGACGACTTCGCACGGCGGGATCGGCTATGTGCGGAAGCTGCGCGAGCTCGGCGTGCAGGTATGGGTGTGCGAATCGCCGACCCAGCGCGCGCCGTGGCCGGAGTTTCAGCGGCGGTGCGCGGAGGCTCGGATCAGCGGCGTTTATTTCGAGGGAGGGGCGGAGCTGATGAGCCAGCTCGTGCAGGAGCGGCAGCTCGATTATTTTTTCATCTACCGCGCGCCAATCCTGCTCGCGGACGAGCGGGCGAAACCGGTGTTGACGGGACTCCGCACGGAGTCGCTCGCGGGCGCGGTGCGACTCACGGACACGCGGCAGGAATTGTTCGGCGACGATACGCTGACGCGCGGGCGGGTGGTCTATCCCGCCAAGCTTTCCATTGATGAAACTGTATTTCGCCTCGGGTAACGCGCACAAGGCGGCGGAGCTGCAGGGGCTGGCGACAGTGGAGCGATTGGCCGTGGAAATCGTGTCGGTGCGCGCGGTTGGCGGGATGCCGCCCGTGGTGGAGGACGCGGGAACGTTTGTGGGCAACGCGCGGAAGAAAGCGCGGGCCTTGAAAACGAAATTACCGGCGGAGGCGTGGGCGCTCGCCGATGACAGCGGTCTTTGCGTGGATGCGCTCGATGGTGCGCCCGGCGTGGAATCGGCCTACTACGCGGGGGCGCAGAGCGACGGCGCGGCGAATTTGCGGAAGCTGGTCGAGACGATGCGCGGCGTGCCGGAGGCGAAACGCGGGGCGCATTTTGTGTGCGTGCTATTACTCGCGGGCCCTGTGGGAAAGGAGCTGGTTTTCGAAGGGCGCTGCGACGGAAGGCTCTTGGATGAACCGCGTGGCGGAGCGGGCTTTGGCTACGACCCGCTGTTTGTGCCGGCGGGAAACGAGCGAAGTTTCGCGGAGCTGGCCGACGAGGTGAAGGCGAAGCTCAGTCACCGCGCGCGGGCGTGGGCGCAGCTCGCGGCATGGGTGAGGACGCGTGGGGAGCAGTGATTGAAAAAATCCCGACGTGAAACCGCTCTTAAAAGGTGAAGAAATCGCCGCGGAAATAATTGCTGCTCTTCGGGGAGAGCGCGGGCGGGGTGTCGGCCAGATCGGTGTCGAATTCAAACTTACGGGAAGTGGGTGTGCGGTAAACGTTGTTTAAGCTGTCGACCACGATGTAGCCGCCCGAGAAATATTTTGAAACGAACAACTGGCTCAAGGAGCCGTGGAAAGTGGCAGTCCGCCCGCCCCAGTTTTCCAAGTAGCGGATCAGGTTTTGCACGCCACCGCTGGAGGTGCCAGTGCCGGACGGAGTGTTGCCACTGATTAAGGCGGAATTGACGGTGATATCGGCGGTGGCGAGGCGATTGCCGGCGATAATGGAAGCGCTGCTCGCCAGGGAGGTATCCGCGAATCCTGGGGAGAGCACGGTGATGGCGTCACCCATGATCAGGCACGGGTTGTAGTGACTAACGCCAGCAGTGGTGGAGGTCGCGACGGTGTTGTAGTCGCCCTTAACGTAGATGCCGTTGTTACTAACAACGGTGAAGCCTTTCGGCTGGTTGGTGACGCTGTCCGTTATAGCCGGGGTGGCGGTGGCGTTGACCAACCGAATAGCATTGAGGAAGCCAGACGTGACGGTCGTGTCGTGGACGTAGATGACCCCATTGTAGGCGGCGGAGATGTAACTATTGGAGGCGATTTTGGCAATGAGCAGACTGATATCGACGTCACTCACTTTGATATTCGAGTTTTCACGCTGGTCGGCCATGGTCTGCCGACGGGTGGCGAGTGGAATCACGAGGGCCATATCCGTGCCCATCGTGCTATCGTAGATGGTGGGATCGGCAGCGGTGCCGACACTCATCGTGGTGCCATTGATCGTGACGATGATACCAGCGCGAGTATACATGCGGCGGGAAGCAATAGTCGGATCTTCGCTGATCGTTCCGCTTTCCGGGGAGACCGCCTGCTGGGGAGGCGCGATCACCGAGCGGTAGACCTGATTGCTATCCGCCGGGTTGGTGGTCGCGTTGTAGGCGAGAGTTGGGTCATTCCGATAGGCGGAGGGGTAGGTGGTCATAGCCGTGAGAACGTCAACGCCACCGAGGACGTTTTCCTTGCTGTTGAGCTTCTGCACTTGAACGACTCGTTGGGCGGTTTGATCGGTGGGGTAAGGGCTGGCGCCGTCGGGATCAAATTCGGGAAGGTGCAGGGCGCTGGTTCCGGACGCGCCCGGTTTGCGCATACTGGCGGTGGTGGTGCCGATGGCACCGGTGCCATCGATGGTCACACCATTGATGGTTCCGTAAATTCGAGCGGTGCCACAGATGACGAGTTCGCTGGCGGGACCGGTCGCGCCTTGAGCACCGAGATAGGCGTTGCCACTGCAGGAAATATCGCCGTTGACGATCAGCACGCCCGAGGCGGCGATCTCAAGATCATCCTGATAGTAGATCGCGTTCTGGAAAAGTGAGGTCTCGGTCTGTACGAAGCGGCGGGCGGCTTTATACTGCATCGTGCCGAAGACGGGATGGGTGATGCTGGCGGTGACTTTGGCCTCGTAGTAATAGTTATGACCAAGTTTTTGGGTGCCGGGAACCAGACCGCTGGCTCCTTGGTCCGGGCGCCCGGGAATACCCATAAAAACAAGAGCCCGGGTGACCCTCCATCCGCCGGTGGTAGCCGGGGAGACAATCGGGGCGATCGCCAGGCCCTGGCTTTTGACGCCGGCCGAAAACGGATCCGCATTGGTGACGATATAACCCGCCGCAGCGATTTGAGCCTGCAAGTCATCGCCGGTATGGCCGGCGTAGGCCTGCAGCTGCCAGCCATTGAAGAGATATTCCATCTCGCTCTCCGCGACAAGCCGGGCCTGCTCGAAGGCACCTTGGCGATTGGAATTGCGATGGGTATTGGAGGTGTAGCTGAGCACGCCGGCCATGGCGGCACTCATCACGGTGACGAAAACCATGACCGCGACAAGGGAGCTGCCCCGAGTGCGGGCGGAAGCAAGGCGGTGAGTGAGGTACATCGTGGGTGGCAGCAGAACTTAGTTGTCGGGGATAGGCGTGGGTGTCGGCGTGGACGTGGGCAAGGGTGTCGGTGTCACCGTAGGCCGCGGTGTAGGAGTGGGGGTGGCTGCGATCCCCGTGGGGGTAGGCGTCGGGGTGCCCGTGGGACGTGGGGTGGGAGTAATCGTCGGGGTCGGCGTGACCGTCGGCGTGGGGGTGGCCGTCGGACGAGGAGTCGGCGTGGGCGTAATCGTGGGCGTGGGCGTGATCGTAGGCGTCGGCGTGGGCGTCGGCGTGGGTGTAATTGTGGGCGTCGGCGTGG
>JANYBX010000027.1 GCA_025360615.1 Opitutia bacterium | reverse complement strand
CGGGCCGTCGCGATGATGCGCACAAACTCGATGGGATCGACGGGGGCCTTGTCGGCGAGTGGCGTGCCCTCGACGGGCACGAGGGCGTTGATCGGCACCGAATCCGGCTGGGGATCGAGCCGGGCGAGCTCGCCCAGAAGTTTCAGTCGGTCATCGACGGTTTCGCCGAGACCGAGAATGCCGCCGCTGCACACTTGGAGCCCGGCGGAACGCACGTTGGCCAGCGTCGTCAGGCGCTCGTCGTAGGTCCGGGTGGTGATAATCTCGGGGTAATATTCCCGCGAGGTATCGAGATTGTGATTATACACGGAGCAGCCCGCGCCCTTGAGCCGCTCGGCTTGCGGTTCGGTCAACATGCCGAGGGTGCAGCACACCTCCAGCCCGAGCGAGGAAACCCCGCGCACGGCGGTGAGCACGGAGTCGAACTGCGCGCCGTCACGCACCTCGCGCCACGCCGCGCCCATGCAGAAACGCGCCGCGCCGCCGGTCTTCGCCGCGCGCGCCGACTCGATGATCGCACCCGCGTCCATGAGCGGATCGGGCTGGAGATCGGAATGATAGTGGGCGGATTGCGGGCAGTATTTGCAGTCCTCCGGGCAGCGGCCGGTCTTGATCGACTGCAGCGTGCAGAGCTGCACGGCGGCCGGGTCGTGGTGCTGGCGGTGGACCACCTGCGCGCGGAACATCAGCTCGGGCAGCGGCAGGTCGTAGATTTTGCGAAGGGAGGCGAGGTCGTTGGATTGCATGATTGGGGAAATTCAGGAGGGCAAAACGTCATCGAGCGCGCGGGCGGTGCGGCGGACGAGTTCGCCGAGTTCGGCTTCGGAGAGGCAGAGCGGCGGCACGAGTAGCAGCGTGTCGCCGAGCGGGCGCAGCAGCAGGCCGTGTGCGCGGGCGCGCAGGCAGACTTGCAAACCGACGCGACGCGCGACGGGGAAATTCTCGGCGGAATCGCGCGAGGGTGCGAGGTCGAGGGCGGCGGCGAAACCGCGCTGGCGGATTTCGCGCACGCGCGGGTGCGCGGAAAATGTTTCGTCGATCAGCCGGCCGAAGCACGCGCTGCGGGCGCGCAGCGGGCCGTCGGCGATGAGCGCGCGAAGTTTGCGGATGTTTTCCAGCGCGACGGCGGCCGCGAGCGGGTTGCCGGTAAAGGTGTGCCCGTGGAAAAACGCGCGACGACTCTCGTAGCTGCCGAGGAACGCGGTGAAAATCTCCTCGCGCACGAGCGTGGCGGCGAGCGGGAGATAGCCGGCGGTGAGACCTTTCGCGAGGCAGAGAAAATCCGGCGTCACGCCCTCCTCGGTGCAGGCGAGCATCGAGCCGAGGCGACCGAACGCGACGAACACCTCGTCGAGGATGAGATGCACGCCGTGCTCGCGACAGAGCGCGGCGACCTCGCGCACAAAGCCCGGCGGTTGCAGCTTCATGCCGGCGGCACCTTGCACGGACGGCTCGAGGATGACACACGCGGTGCGCTCCGCGTGCGCAGTGAGCAGCGCGCGCAGCGACGACAGACTCGCCGCCGAGTCGGCCGCGCGGATTTCCCCCGCCCATTCACGGCAGTGCGGCGCGGCGAAATGCTCGGCGGGAAAACACCAGGGGCGAAAACGCTCGTGGAAAAACCCGCTGTCACCCACGGCCATCGCGCCGAAAGTGTCGCCGTGGTAAGCGCCCGCCATTCCGATGACGCCGCGTTTCTCCGGGCGACCGGTGAGTTGCCAATATTGAAAGGAGAGCTTGAGCGCGATCTCGACGGCGTTGGAGCCGTTGTCGCTGAAGAAGACGCGGCCGAGTCCGGCCGGGGCGAGCCGCGCGAGTTCGGCGGCGAGTTCGGCCCCGACGGGATGAGTCACTCCGAGCATCGTCGAGTGCGCGATTTGGGCGAGCTGGCGTTGCAGGGCGGCGTTGAGGTCGGGGTCGTTGTGGCCGTGGACGTTCGTCCAGATCGAGGCGGTGCCGTCGAGATAAGTGCGGCCTTCGGTATCCGTTAGCCAGCCGCCATGCCCGGACGCGATGGCGAGCGGCGGCTGGTCGAAATACTCCTGCATCTGCGCAAACGGATGCCAGACATGCGCGCGATCAGCTGCGAAGGTGGCGGCGGCGGAGTCGTCACTCGCGACCGCAGCACCCGCCAAGGCATCGGTGGTCGCGTTCATCAAGGCGAAGCGGTAACAGCCCGAATCGTGAAAACAAGCCTTTGGTTAAGCCTTAAAAATTCCAT
>JANYBX010000003.1 GCA_025360615.1 Opitutia bacterium | reverse complement strand
GGACCTCGCGGCCGGCCGGCGCGTTTTCGTAGGTGACCTGCCGCACGCGCCACTCGCCGCGCGTGAGCATCTGCTCGGTTTCGGCGAGCCATTGATAGCTGCGGCTGTTGTGCTCCGGGACCACCAGCAAGTGGCGGTCGGCCCGCCCGTTTTTCCCGGCCGTCGTCTCGGGGGCGATGGCGGTGACGCGTTGCACCTGCCGCATGCGGTTGCAGTCCGCGCCGAGAATAAACAGCCCCGCGCAGAGCGGAATCAGCAGCCACCAGCGACGGGAAAAAAGGTTGGGAAAGCTCATGGGAGTCTTGCAGTGCCGACCGCGCGGCGAAACACTCACGGCATCGTTTGAACACTAACAAGCCGAGGCAAGCGCAAGTCCGGCCGTGCCTGCCCGCGATGAGTGTTCGCCCAGCCCCTGTTTCCCCGCTCATGTCGGTCAACTTTCCCCGCTTTTCGCTCTCGCTTCTGGCGTTCGCCTGCCTCGCTCCCCCAATGGTGGCGGCCGACGCCGGTATCGAATCGAAGCCGCTCGCATCGCGGCCCGGCTCGCCGGGCGAGACGATGTTTCGGCGCATGACCGCCGCGGAGACCGGCATCGCCACGGCCAACAACTACGCCGAGCCCAGTGCGACGCCCAACGGCTACCGCGATCCGCGGATGTGGGGCGACCGTTATCACGCCTTTGAAGTCGGCGCCATCGGCACTGGCGTCGCGATCGGCGATTTCGACGGCGATGGCCGGCCGGATATTTTTGTGGTGAGCAAGACGGAGAGCTGCCGGCTGTTTCGAAATCTCGGCAACTGGAAATTCGAGGACGTAACCGAGCGCGCCGGCGTCATCGACAAAGGGGATGCCGCGATGATCTGGAAACAGGGCGCGACGTTTGCCGATGTCAACAACGACGGCCGTCTCGATCTCTACGTCTGCCGTTTCGCCGCGCCGAATCTCCTCTATATCAACCAAGGCGACGGCACGTTTAAGGAAGAGGCCGCCGCCCGCGGGCTCGCGCTCAACGACGCCTCGGTCGTCGCCGCGTTCTGCGATTACGACCGCGACGGCTGGCTCGATGTCTACGTGCAGACCAACTTGCTCGATGGCGTCGCGCATCCCAACGGCCAGCGCGATCATCTTTTCCACAACAACAAGGACGGCACGTTCACCGATGTCACGGACCGCGCCGGGATCGCGGGCGAAACGCAGGGCCATTCGGTGACGTGGTGGGATTACGACGGCGATGGCTGGCCCGACATTTATGTGGCCAACGATTTTTCCGCGCCCGATCAGCTCTATCACAACAACCACGACGGCACCTTCACCGAGGTGGCCCGCACCGTGTTGCCCCACACGCCGTTCTCCTCGATGGGCTCCGATGTGGGCGACGTCGATAACGACGGCCGCATCGACCTCCTCGTCGCCGACATGGCTGCGACCACGCACACCAAGGATCAGCGCGGGATGGCGACCACCCGCGACCTCACGGCTGAGCCGGCGGAGGATGGCAGCGCGGCCCCGCAACTCCCGCGCAACGCCCTCTACCTCGCCACCGGCACGCCGCACTTCCAAGAAGCCGCCATCCTCGCTGGGCTCCACGCGACCGACTGGACCTGGAGCGTGCGCTTCGAGGATTTGGATAACGACGGCCGTCTCGATCTTTTCGTGACGAACGGCATGCATCGCGAGGCGACCAATACCGACCTCATGGCCCGCATGATGGTGGCCGACAACCCGGCGCAAAAAATCCAGATCGAGAAATCCAGCCCCCTTCTCAACGAGACGCACCTTGCCTATCGCAATCTCGGCGGGCTGCGTTTCGAGGAGACCGGGAAAAAATGGGGCCTCGACGAAAAAGGCGTGGGCTTCGGCGCCGCATTCGGCGACCTCGATGGCGACGGCGATCTCGATTTGGTTTACACCAACTACCAGCACGAGGCGACGGTACTCCGCAACGACAGCACCGGCCACCGCGTGCTGTTCGACCTGCGCGGCACCGCCTCCAATCGCTTCGGCGTGGGTGCGACCGTGCGCCTCGAAACCGCTGCGGGTCCGCAAATCCGCGTGCTGGGCACCGCTCGCGGCTTGCTCTCGAGTTCGGAGCCGGTCGTGCATTTTGGTTTGGGTGAAGCGACCGTCATCAAACGGGTCGAAGTCACCTGGCCGAGCGGCCGCCACCAAGTGTTCTCCGAACTCGCGGCGGACTGTCGTTACACGATCACCGAGCCCTCGTCCGACACCGCGCCCAGACCCGAAGCGGAGGTCGCGGCGCAATTCTCCGAAGTGAGTTCCACTGCGAATCTCGCATGGCGCTCGCGCGAGAACACCGTGGACGAACTCTCGCAGCAGTCCTTGCTGCCCATTCGCCAAAACCGCCGCGGCCCCGCGCTCGCAGTCGGCGACATCGATGGCGACGGGCGCGACGATCTTGTGATCGGTGGCACGCCGGCGGATCCCCTGCGCGTGTTGCTCGCCGATGCGAACGGACATTTTAATGCCGGCAACGCGCCCGTTGTTTCCGCCGACGGACCTGCCAACGACGGCCCGGTGCTTCTCTTCGACGCTGATGGCGACAGCCGCAACGACCTGCTTGTGACGCGAGGCGGCACCGCATTGCCGGCCGGTTCGCCGGGCTACCAGCCGCAGCTTTTTTTGAACGACGGACACGGTGGCTGGCGCGCTGCTCCGGACGCGTTGCCCGCTCTGCCGATGAGCGTCGGCGCCGCCGCGGTCGCGGACTTCGATCACGATGGGCATCTCGATGTTTTCCTTGGCGCGCGCGTGATCCCGGGGATGTATCCTTTCACGCCGCGCAGCGCGCTGCTGCGCAATGTCGGTGACCGCTTCGAAGACGTCACCGACACGCTCGCGCCGGGCCTGCGTGAAGTCGGTCTTGTCACGACCGCACTCTGGAGCGATGCCGATGGAGACGGCTGGCCTGATCTTTTCGTGGCCTGCGAGTGGGGCGCGGTCCGGTATTTTCATAACGACCAAGGCCGTGGATTTACGGACTGGACTGAGCGCGCCGGTTTTGCGGCGGCGGGCACCGGTTGGTGGAGTGCGCTGGCCAGCGCGGATTTCAACGGCGATGGTCGGCCGGATTTCGTGGCGGGGAATCTCGGCCTCAACACGATCTATCGCGCTGACGCCGCGCACCCGGCCCTGCTTTTTGCGGGTGATTTCACGGGCGGTGGCGGGCTCCAACTCGTCGAAGGTCACTACGAAGGGGATAAACTTTATCCGCGCCGCTCGCGTCGGATTCTGGGCGCGGCGATTCCCTCGGTGCTGAAACGTTTTCCGCGTAACGACGCCTACGCCCGCGCCACGCTCGGAGAAATCCTCGGCGAGGACAAACTCGCGGCCGCGCAGCGTTTCGCCTCCACGCAATTCGAGAGCGGCGTTTTCCTCAGCCAGCCCGACGGCACGTGGCGATTCACGCCGCTACCTCGCGTTGCCCAGGTCGCGCCGCTGCAGGGAATCGTGACAGGGGATTTCAACGGCGACGGCTTCACCGACATTTATGCCGTGCAAAATTCCTTCGCGCCGGTCGCGGCCATCGGCCACTTCGACGGCGGCATCAGTCAACTGTTCGCCGGCGACGGTCACGGAGGATTCACGCTGGTGCCGGCGGCGCAAAGTGGACTCGTGGTTTCGGGCGATGCGAAGGCGCTCGTCAGCCTCGACCTCGACGGTGACGGCTGGACCGACTTCGTTGTCAGCCGAAACCACGGCACGATGCTCGCGTTTCATAATCACGGCGCGCCGGATCATCGCGCGCTTATCGTCCGCCTGCGTGGACCTGCGAGCAATCCCACGGCTATTGGCGCGCGCCTCACCCTTGAGCTGGCCGACGGCGTGACCCAAACCGCTGAGATTCAGGTCGGCGCCGGTTACTACAGCCAGTCGGCGTCGTGCGCCGCATTCGGCTGGCTTGCGACCAATCCACCGCGCGCACTCCGCGTTCGCTGGCCCGATGGCCGGCTCACCACTCACCCCGTTTCCCCTGATTCAAAAGTGCTCACCCTTTCGCCGTAGCGTGCGATTTCCTCGTGTTTTCATCCCCAACAAATCCATGTCCACTCCTCCCGGAAAAAAACTCCTCCTTCTTGGTTATCTTATGACCGGGTTGCTCGCTCACGCGGCACCGCTCACCGTGACAGTGCCGCTGCCGGCCGCGCCTCGTGCGGAAGGTTTCCACATGGGCACGGCACGAAATCCCGCCGGTGACACGCTCACTTTCGACAACCGCAGCCTGCAGCTAAATGGCCAGCCGTGGACGCCGGTGATGGGCGAGTTTCACTACACGCGCTACCCGGCGGCGGAGTGGCGCGAAGAACTTCTGAAAATGAAGGCGGGCGGTATCAGCATCCTCGCGACCTATGTGTTTTGGATTCACCACGAGGAAGTCGAGGGCGAGTGGAACTGGGCCGACCGGCACGACCTCCGTGAGTTCGTCCGCCTCGCTGGCGAGGTGGGGCTGAAGGTCATCGTGCGCTGCGGACCCTGGTGTCACGGCGAAGTGCGGAACGGCGGCCTGCCCGATTGGTTGCTCGCGAAGGGCTGGAAACTGCGCAGCGAAGATCCCGGCTTCCTTGGCAAGACCCGCGTGCTCTACGGCGAAATCGCGAAGCAGCTCGACGGCCTCCTCTGGAAAAACGGCGGCCCTGTCGTCGGCATCCAAGTGGACAACGAATACGACGGCCCGGCCGAGTATCTGCTCGCGCTGAAAACCATCGCGCGCGACCTCGGCTTGGACGTGCCAATCTACACGCGCACGGGTTGGCCGGCGCTGACCACGCCGATGCCCTTCGGCGAAATCGTGCCGCTCTACGGCGCGTATGCCGAGGGCTTCTGGGATCGCGAGCTGACCTCGATGCCGGGGAAATACTGGAGCGCATTTCGTTTCTCGCTGCTGCGCGTGGACGACAACATCGCCAACGAGCAGCTTGGCCGCCGCGACACGAAAGACGCGTCGGACGTCGCGCTCTATCCCTATCTCACCTGCGAAATCGGCGGCGGCATGATGAACAGCTACCATCGTCGCATCCTGATCCAGCCGGGCGACGTGGAATCGACGACGCTCGTGAAGATCGGTTCCGGCAGCACGCTGCCTGGTTACTACATGTATCATGGCGGCACGAATCCCGACGGGAAGTTGACCACGTTGATGGAGACGCAGGCCACGGAGATGACGAATTGGAACGACCTCCCCGTGAAAAATTACGACTTCCAAGGACCGCTCGGTGAGTTCGGCCAGATCCGGCCGCAGTATCATTTGCTGCGTCGCCTGCATCTTTTTCTGGAGGACTTCGGGTCCGGCTTGGCGACCATGCCCGCGACGATGCCCGACGTGCGCCCCGAAAAGGAGGACGACCTCGTGACGTTGCGCTGGGCGGTGCGCTCGGACGGGAAGAGCGGCTACGTCTTCGTGAGCAATTTCGAGCGGTCGCATTCGATGTCGGCCAAGCCTGCGGTGCAGTTTGCGATCAGCCTCCCCGGCGGAGTGCGCACTTTCCCCGCGAACGGAGTGACGATTCCCGCCGACAGCCGCTTCATCTGGCCCTTCAATCTGGATCTCGGCCACGGTGTGCGGCTCGACTATGCGACCGCTCAACCGGTGTGTGCGCTCGACGATGCAGATGGCGGCCGCACGTTTTTTTTCGCGGAGACGACGGGAGTGCAGGCGCAATTCGCGATCGCGGGTGAAGCGAAGCCTCGCATGGTTTCGGCGGGACGGGACGTCGCGTTTCGCGTCAAGGGAAGCGACGGCCACGCCGTGCAGGTGGTCGTGTTGAGCGAAGCCGATTCGCTGGCGCTCTGGAAACTCAACTGGCAGGGCCGCGACCGCGTGTTTCTCACGACGGCGGGCCTCGTCGTCGATGGTGTCATCATGCGCCTGTCCTCGGAAAAACCCGCGGAACTCACCGTGGGAATTTATCCGGCTCCGACCGGCGTCGGGCAGGGGAGGGGCGACGGCATCTTCACTCACTATTCTCCGCCGGCACCTTCACCCGCGAAGAGTGAGGTCACCGTTTCCCTGCTGCACGCGGCCGGGCCGCTGCGTGAGATTCGTCTCGGCAAAGCCGATCAACCGGTCGCCGCGCAGCCCCTGGACGCGGAGTTCGAACACGCGGCCGCGTGGCGGATCGAGTTGCCGAGGAACTTAGATCTCTCGACCGATCCGCTCCTGCGCATCCGCTACGCCGGCGACGTGGCGCGCATCGTGTTAAACGGACGTCTGCTCACCGACGATTTCTATAATGGCAACACCTGGGACTTCGGCCTGCGCCACTATGCCCGGGAAATGAGCACGCAACGTGACCTGCAGATTCTCATCCTGCCCTTGCAGAAAGCCGCAGTCACGCCGGGGAAGAACCAGCGCATTTTCATGGCGGACTCCGCGCGGCCGAAATTTGGCGACGCGGCGAGCGTGGGCGCGGGATGAGCTCGATGCTCGTCACCGCGGCC
>JANYBX010000542.1 GCA_025360615.1 Opitutia bacterium | reverse complement strand
TCCGCCGCCGGCCGGCGCCTTTGAACGTCATCGCGCAGCAGCCTGCTCCGCACTGCGCTCACGAGTTCCCTTTTCGCTCGCTCCGCGCGGAAAATTTTCCTCCTCATTCGTCCATGATTTTCCCGCGCTTCGCCCTCACCCTTGCGCTTCTCGCCATCGCCGCGTTCTCCCCCTCCGCCCACGCCGCCGCCGCCAAACCCACCCGACCAAGCGAAATCGCGGGCGGTTACAAAGGCGCCATCGTCGTCGATGCCGCGACCGGTAACGTGCTCTTCGAGGACCACGCCGATCTCGTCAATCCTCCCGCCAGCATGACGAAGCTCATGACGTTCGCCGTCCTGCACGACCGGCTCAAAAGCGGCGCGATCACCCTCCACACCGAGTTCGCGGTCACCGCCGCGGATGCCGGCATCGGCGGCACCCAAGTTTACCTGAAGGAAAAGGAAGTCTTCAACGTCGAGGAACTCCTCTACGCGATGATGATCCAGTCCGCCAACGACGCCTCCTATCTCCTCGCCCGGGCCGCCGCCGGTTCCGCAGGCGCGTTCGTCCAGCTCATGAACGCGAAAGCCGCGGAACTGGGCATGACTCACACCACGTTTCGCTCCCCGCACGGCCTGCCACCCGCTAACCGCAAAGCCGCCGACGGCGATCTCACCACGGCGCGCGACTATGCCTTGCTCTGCCGCCATCTCCTACTCCACACCGACGTTCTTTCCTACACGTCCACCCGCTTGCGCACGTTCGGCCCGAAACGCGCCGAGCCGATGCAGATGGTCAATCACAACCACCTCCTCGGCAAAATCGCCGGCGTGGACGGCCTCAAAACCGGCTTCACCAACGCCGCCGGCTTTTGTCTGGCCACCACGGTGCTGCGCGCCGATCACCGCCTGATCATCGTCACGCTCGGCGGCTCCGACTCGAAGTCTCGCGATCTGAAAGTAGCCGAGCTGATCGACCACGGGTTTACCGCCTTGCCGGCCAACAGCCCGCCCTTTGTCTCGGGAAATATCCCGCCGCTCGCCCCCGGCACCATCGCCTCACCGCTCACGCCAGCGCCGCTTGCCCCCGTTGAGAAAACCGCCGCCCCCGGTGACACGTCCATCAAGTTCTCGATCCCGAAGAAAAAATAACCGTCTCCGAAAAGGTGGAGCGCGTTGACCCAACGCGCTGGTTCGACCCCCGATGCTCCGCGCGCGGAAAAGCGTTCGCTCAATGCTCGAGCAAAACAATCAGCACGCCCAGCGCGCAAAATAATCCCCCGAGGAGCGCGGCCTCATAGCGTTCAAAATTTTTCACCTCGAATTTTTCCAGCCCCACGAGCGTCAGCCACGTGAAGATGAGCATCCCGAGCAACGCCCCCAGCGCGAGGATCACACTCAGCACCAAAAATCCGTGCCAGCCAAACTGCACGCCCGAGAGATAGACCGGCAAAAACCCCTCGCACGGGGAAAGGGTGAGCATCAGGAAAAGTCCGCCGATTACCGTCCAGTCGCTTTTCCGCTCCGAGACCAGCGGACTCTCCTTTAACTCCGCGTGCCAGTGGCTGTGCTCCTTTTCCTCGCCGCAATGTTCGTCCGCGTGGTGGTGCCCGCCCGGCACCGCGTGGTGGCAGATCCCGCCGCCTCGCCACTGCCGCCAAAAATAATAAAGCCCGATCGCCGTCAGTCCGCCGCCGATCACCCACGGAAACGCCGCGCCAATTTTCTCGTCGAGCTGAAACCCAAACCACGCGATCCCCAGTCCGAGCAAGCTCGTCACCGCCACGTGCCCCAGCCCGGCGAGCAGGGTCACGCCGAGGGTCTTGGCCCGGCTCCAGCCGCGCGCGCGCGACACGAGCACGAAGGGCAGCCAGTGCGTCGGGATCGCCGCATGGAAAAACGCGACCGTGAACCCGGTGGCGGCGATGGTGGTGAGGATGGTGGAATTCATGCGTGGAACGACGACTCGCGCGCAGCGAGCCGGCATCAACGCCGCCCGCCCCCGCGCTGTCGAACCCCAACCATATCAAACGTGGCAAGCCCCCCCCGCCTCGCAGCCTACCCCGCGTAGAACGCGTTGATCTTGTCTGCCACGTCGCGAAACCCGATGTCCTCGCTGTAAATCACCTTGAACTCCGCCATCGCCTCCTCGCGCCGGCCCATCAATTCCAGGCACGAGCCGAGTTCGTAGAGCACGTTTTTCTTCACCTCGTCGAGCGGGCCGAGTTCGTTCTTCGCCGCCATAAGCTGGCTCACGGCGAGGTCGTAAAGTTTCTTCGCCTTGAAGCCGCGCCCCAGCCCGATCAGCGCCGCCCCGCGCACCTGCGGCCCCTTCTGCGCCTGTTGAAACTGCGCGAGCGCCGCGTCCACCTGCCCCGCCGCCAGCAGCAATTCGCCCAGCGTTTGCCGCGCCGGGAAATCATTCGGGTAACGCTCCACCGTGCGCTTCGCCTCCGTGAGGCGCCACGCGCTCAACTCCGTCCGCGCCGCGGCGGCATTTTCCGCGAGAGCCGTGTCGCCCGGCGCGGCGGCCAGCTCGGCCTCGGCGGATTTCATCCGTGCGTCGAGCCGCACCGCCTGCAATTCCGATTCGAGTTTTTCCAAGCCGGCATCCGCCGCGCCCATCGGCTGCTGCCGCGCCTTGCGCGCCCAAACGAGCGCCTCGTCGATCCGGCCGAGTTGCCGGTAACCCTGCACCACGGCGCGGTAATAATTCAGGTTCGCCGGTTCCACCGCCACCCGCGCGATCGCCTCATCCAGGAGCCGCTGCGTCATCTCACCCGAAGTGACAACTTTCGCGGACTGCTCGAGCGACACCGCCTGCGCCTCGTCGCGCAGCTTGTCGCGAAACGTCCCCTTCGCTTCCCAGTTTCCCTTCGTCACCGTTTGCGCGATCGATGCCTTCCGCATCAGCGCCTGCGCGTCCGCGTCGGCCGGCTTCGACCGCAGCATCAGATCGACGATCTTCAGGGCTTCGACCGGCTTGCCCGCCGCCAGCCAAGCCTCGCCAAGCGCGAGCAGATTGGCGCGATTCTCCGGCTCGATTTCGCGAATCGCGTCGAGCGCAAACGCCACCGTCTCCAGCAACGCCAGCCCACCCGCCGCCTCCGCGAGCAACTTCAGGCCCGACACGCTCGTCGGATCTTTCGCCAGAAAAACCTCGGCGAGATCCAGCGTCTTCGTCGGGTCCTTTTTGCCGCCAAAAATAAACGGCGCCGTCGAAAATCCGCTCATCGCCTTCGCCATGAATTTGTTTTTTTCGCGAAACAACTTGAGCTGTGCGACCCGTTGCAAGCGCCGCACCGGCAGGCAGCCCGGCGCCGCCTTCAACACCTGCGCGCACGCGTCCAGCGCGTAGTCGGCCTGGCCGCGCTCGAGCGCGACGCGGGCATTGTCGACAAGCTTCTGCTGGCGGGAGTCCAGCGCGGTGACGGGGATTTCAGGCATCTCTAAACGCGAAGGAATGCGCCGCATGTCCCGAGGGTCAACGCCTGAGTCGCTGTTAGGGCACGTCTAAATCCGCACGCACCGCCGCCTCGATTCGCGCCAGCCCATCGCGCACGACCGCGTTCGTCGGCCCCTCGACCAGCAGGCGGAGCTTCGCCTCGGTGCCCGAGTAGCGCACAAGCACGCGGCCGCGCGAGCCCAGCTCGCTCTCCAGCGCCGCGATCACGTCACCCAGCGTCGGCAAACTCGCGAGGGACTTTTTCTCCCGCACTTTTATCGCCGAGGTGAGCTGTGGAAATTTCACCAGCCGCCGTCGCAACGCCGACAGCGGTTCACCCGTCGTCAGCATCACCTCGATCACCTTCAGCGCCGCCACGAGCCCGTCGCCCGTGGGCGCGATCTCCGAGCAAATGATGTGGCCGCTCGACTCGCCGCCGAGCGTCGCGCCCTCCGCAAGCATCTTTTCGATCACGTAGCGATCACCCACCGCCGAGCGCACCACGCGCCCACCGGCCGCCGCGATGGCGGCATCCACCCCCAGATTGCTCTGCACTGTCACGACGAGCGTGTTCGCCGCGAGTCGCCCATAGGCCAGCGCGTGCGTCGCCAGGATCGTGAGAATCTCGTCGCCATCGAGCACCGCCCCGGTCTCGTCGCACAACACGCAGCGGTCTCCATCGCCATCGTGCGCGATGCCGAGCCGCGCGCCGTGGGAGCGCACCGCCTCACTCATTTTCTCGGGATGCTCGCTGCCGACATCCGCGTTGATGTTTTCCCCGTTGGGCTCCGAGCCGATGCACCACACCTCTGCGTTCAGATCGCGCAGGACGGCCGAACTGGTGTGAACCGTCGCACCGTTCGCGGTGTCGAGCACGATGCTCCACCCGTCGAGCGTGGCGGGCAGCAGCTCTTCCATCGCCGCCAGATAATTGCCCGTCATATCGCGCGCTGTCAGCGGGACATCCGCGCCGGGATTCGCTTCATCCGAAATCAGCCGCTCGATTTGCAGCTCCTGGCCGTCGCTCAACTTCATCCCGTTCGCGCCGAAAAATTTGATGCCGTTGTCGCCCGCCGGATTGTGCGACGCCGTGATGACCACCCCCAGCGCCGCCGACTCCACGCCCACCGCCCGCGAAACCGCCGGCGTCGGCAACACGCCCAGGCTGCAAGGCCGCGCGCCCGCCGCCGCGAGGCCCGCGCCCAACGCCCGCTCCAACGCGACGCCGGAACTGCGCGTATCGCGCCCGATCAGCACGAGCCCGTTTTTCACGCCACGCTCCACGAGCCACCGGCCCGCCGCCGCGCCGAGCTGACGCGCAAACCGCTCATTGATGACCGGCCCGCCATACGGTCCGCGCACGCCGTCGGTGCCGAAAAATTTCCGCGCGTTGGAATCAGCCACGGTAAAACTCCTTCGTCGCCGCGATCTTCGCCTGCACCGCGCCGCCCAGCAGCAGCTCGCGCGCGACCGGAATGCCCTCGCGCACCGTCGCCGTTTTTCCGACGAGCCACATCGCGACCGCCGCGTTGAGCGCGATCGTGTCAGCCAATCCCGCCGGCCCGCGCCCCGCGAGCAACTCCTCCGTCAGCGCAAGATTCGCCGGGAGATCGCCGCCCTGCAGATCGGCGAACGGCCCGGCGCTCAACCCAAAGTCTTCCGCGCGCCACGTCGCATCCAGTTCGCGCAGCCGGCCGATGCCGCGCATGCGATTCGGCGTCGCCGTCGTGAGTTCATCGATACCCCGCTCCGGCCCGAGCACGCCATGCGCCGCGAGCCCGGCCTCGGTCCCAAGCGCATCGAGCGCACCCGCGAGTTTCGGCACCCAGCTCTCGGCAAACACGCCGAGCAACACATGCGCCGGCCGGCCGGGATTGATCAGCGGCCCGAGAATATTAAACACCGTCCGCTGGCCACGCGCCGCGAGCGTTTTCCGCACGGACCCGATGTGCTTGAACGCCGGGTGATAATTCGGCGCGAAGAAAAAAACGAAACCGAGCTGGTCGAGCGCGCGCCGGAGTTTTTCCGGCGACGCCGCGAGATCGACGCCGAGTCCCGCGAGCAGATCGGCGCTGCCGCACTTCGAGGTGATGCCGCGATTGCCGTGCTTCATCACCGGCACGCCCGCCGCGGCGAGCACGAGCACCACGAGACTGGAAATATTAAAACCGCCCGCGTGATCGCCTCCCGTGCCGACGATATCGATCGCCCGCGACGCCCACGCTGCCACGCCGGGATCGACCGCGCGCGCGCGAAACGCCCGGGCGAATCCCGCGATCTCCTCCGTCGTCTCGCCCTTCGCCGCCAGTGCCGTCAGAAACGCCGCCTTCGTTTCATCCGCGATCTCCGTCGCCGCGAGCCACCCGGCCGCCCGCTCCACTTCATCGGGCGCAAGATCGCGCCGTGCAACGAGCGCAGTGGTGAGCGTGACGAGGTCGGACATGCGCCTCGAAAGAGCGAACCGGACGAAGGGTCGCAAATAAATTTGCTCCACCCGTCCAATCTTGAAACCACAGCGCGTGCGAAAATTCCTTTTCCCGCTGCTGCTCACGTTCACCGCCGTCCTCCACGCGGCACCCTCGCCCACCGCGGAACTCAGCACGCGCGACGCAATCGTCCTCGGCGTCGTCGAAGGCGTGACGGAGTTTCTGCCCGTTTCCTCGACCGGCCACCTCATCATTGCCACCCACGCGCTCGGCCTCGAATCGGAAACGCCCCTCGTCGGGCGCGACGGCCAGCCACTCTGGTATAAAAAGCCTTCGCCAAAAATCCCCGCCGGCGTGCCGCTCACACTCAAGCTCGCGGCCGACACTTATAACGTCGTCATCCAGTTCGGCGCCATCGCCGCGGTCGCCCTGCTCTACTGGTCGCAGTTGCTCGCGATGGCTCGCGGTCTGCTTGGCCTCGATCCGGCCGGGCGCCGCCTGCTCATCTGCATCCTCATCGCTTTCGCGCCCGCCGCCGTCGTCGGGCTCCTCGCCCACGATTGGATCGACGCCCATCTGTTTTCCATCGGTGCCGTCATCGCCGCCCAGGTGGCCGGCGCCGCGCTCATGTTTTACGCCGAGGCCTGGCGCAAGCGCCGCACCGCGAGCGGTGTCACGCCGAGCGCCGACCTCGCGCTCACGTTTCCACAAGCGGCCCGTATCGGGGCGTTGCAATGCGTCGCGATGTGGCCGGGCACCAGCCGCTCAATGATGACGATTGTCGGCGGTTATTTCGCCGGCCTCGATCCTCGGCGCAGTGCCGAGTTCAGCTTTCTCCTCGGCTTCGTGACGCTCAGCGCGGCCACCGTGTTCAAAAGCTACAAAAGCGGCGCCGCGATGATCCAAGTCTTCGGCTGGTCCCACGTGCTGCTTGGCGCGATCATCGCCGCGATCACCGCTGCGATCTCGGTGCGTTTTCTCGTCGGCTGGCTCACGCGGCACGGGCTCGCGGCGTTCGCTTGGTATCGGCTGGGCGTGGCGGCGGTGCTCGGCGGATTGCTCGCCGGTGGTTTCCTGCAATAACTGCGCTTGACGCGCTAAAAGCCCGCCCTTAACTCCGACCCTTTCACCAAATCCTGCGGACACATTTCCCGTGTCCAGCACACTCAAAAACGCACTACTCCCATGGCCAATCCGAAACGCAAGCAGTCCAAACGTCGCAGCGCCAACCGCCGCGCCGCCAACGCTTTCATCGCCCCTGAATTCGCCAAGGATCCCATCGATGGCACGCTCTACCGCCGCCATTGCGTGAACCCCAAGACCGGTCTCTACCGCGGTCGTCAGGTGTTGAGCGTCGAGGTCTAAACCTCGCGTTCCCTTTCTCCCGCCCGCCCCGCATTCGCGGAGCATCATGTCTGTCGGCCCCACCGGACGCATCGCCGTTGACGCCATGGGTGGCGACCTCGGCCCGGCCGAAGTCGTCGCGGCCGTCAAACTCGCGACTCAAAAATACCCGCGCCTCGACCCGATCACCTTGGTCGGCGATCAGGCCGTGCTCGAGCCCCTGATCGCGCACGCCGGACTCAAGCTCGGCGCGCGCCTGAGCATCCATCATGCGTCGGAAGTCGTCACGATGGACGACAAGCCGCTGATGGCGTTGAAAAAAAAGAAGGACTCCTCGATGGTGCGCGCCATCGAGCTCGTCAAAAACGGCGAGGCCAGCGTCGTCGTCAGTTGCGGCAACACCGGAGCCCTCATGGCCGCGGGCACGCTCCGTCTCCGCACCATGGAAGGCATTGCCCGGCCCGCGCTCGCCGCCGTCGTCCCCCGCGAAGGCGGACACTTCATCCTCATCGACGCCGGTGCCAACCCCGAGGCCAAACCCGAGCACCTCGTCCACAACGCCATTCTCGGCAGTCACTATTGCCGCGTCATGCTCGGCGTCGAGTCGCCCCGCGTCGGCCTGATGACCATCGGCACCGAGGACGGCAAGGGCAACGCGCTCATCACCGAGACCAACGATCTGCTTCGCCGCACCGGCGACATCATCAACTACCAAGGCCCGATGGAGGGATTCCACGTGTTCGCCGAGCACGTCGATGTCGTCGTCTGCGACGGCTTCGTCGGCAACATCATGCTCAAAAGCTGGGAATCGCTCGTGAAATTTTTCTCCGGCATGTTGCGCGAGGAACTCCAGTCCAACCCCATGCGCGCCGCCGGTGCCTTGCTCTCGAAAGGCGCCTTCGAGGCGTTAAAAGACCGTATCAACCCTGAACGCTACGGCGGCGCCCCGCTCCTCGGCCTCAAGGGCAACATCCTCAAAGCCCACGGCTCCTCCAGCCGACGCGCCATCAAAAGCGCCATCCTCGCCGCCAGCCAGATCATCAAGGCCGACATGAATCACCGCATCGAGGCCGACATCGCCCGCGTCAACGAGGTTCTCAACGGCCCCACCCTCCTCCCGCCGGTCTGATTCGCGGCGCTTCCCGCCCCGCTTCGCCAACATTTTCTTCGCGTCCACGCATGTCTCACCGCTCCACTGTCATCCTCGGCACCGGCTCCTACGCCCCCTCCCGCGTCCTCACCAATGCCGAGCTGGCCCATACGATCGACACTTCCGACGAGTGGATTCACTCCCGCAGCGGCATTCGCGAACGCCGCATCGCCGCCCCCGGCGAGATGACCTCCGACATGGCCGTCGCCGCCGCGCAACGCGCCCTCGCCGATGCCAAGCTTACCCCCGCCGACATCGACCTGCTGATCGTCGCCACGATCACGCCTGACATGCCGATGCCTGCCGCCGCCTGCATCATCCAGCACAAGCTCGGCCTCGCCACGACCACCGCGTGCTTCGATCTCAACGCC
Source organism: Opitutia bacterium (assembly GCA_025360615.1). Classification (GTDB taxonomy): domain Bacteria; phylum Verrucomicrobiota; class Verrucomicrobiia; order Opitutales; family Opitutaceae; genus Tous-C4FEB. The sequence continues at coordinate 4,895 of JANYBX010000542.1, read as the reverse complement.
GCCTGCTCCGGTTTTATTTACGCCTTCGACACCGCGTGCGCGATGCTCAGCTCCGGCCGCTATCAACGCGCACTCGTGATCGGCGTCGAAAAACTTTCCTCGATCGTCGACTGGCAGGATCGCACCACCTGCGTGCTTTTCGGCGACGGCGCGGGCGCGGTCGTCATCGGCCCGAGCGACCAGCCCGGCGTCGGCCTGCTCGGCACGCGCCTCGGCACCTACGGCGACAGTGTTGACCTCCTCTGCATCCCCGGCGGCGGCAGCAACGCCCCCGCCTCGGTCGCCTCCGTCGGCGCGCGCGATCACTTCATCAAGATGAAGGGCAAGGAAGTTTTCAAAATCGCCGTGCGCGCGATGGAGGAATCCGCGCGGGATATTTTGGAACAACACGGTCTCGGCGCGACTCAGATTGCCCTTGTGATTCCCCATCAGGCCAACCTCCGCATCATCGAGGCCATCGCCCAATACCTCGAAATTCCGATGGAGCGCTTCTTCGTGAACGTCGATCGTTACGGTAATACTTCCGCCGCCTCGATCCCGATCGCCCTCGACGAAGCCCGCCGCACCGGCCGCATCAAGGCCGGCGATGTGACTTTGCTCGTCGCATTTGGGGCGGGCTTGACCTACGGGAGTGCCCTGATTCGCTGGTGATTTACGCCGTCATGCCGAACCCTCCGCTCCGTCGCACCCCGGTCCCTCTTTTTGGACTGGTTCTTACGATCCTCGCTCTCGCCCTTCCTGCCCGCCTCGCCGCCGACCTCATCTGGACGCCTCAGGGCGGATGGCGCGTCGAAGGCGGCGCGCTCTCCGGTCTCACCGGCAACGATGGCCGCAACGCCGTCGAGCTGATGAACAAGGCCCGCACCGCCGAGGAGCACGGCTCCAACGGTTCCGCGCTCGGCACCTACGAAAAGGTCGCCAAAAAATACCCCAATTCCGTTTACGCCCCCGAGGCCCTCTACCGCGCCGCCAAACTCCGCCTCGCCCGCAAACAATACCTGAAGGCCTTCGAGGATTATCAAAGCGTGACCATCCGCTATCCGAACACGAAGCGGTTTAACGAAATCATCGGCGAGCAATACCGCATCGCCAGCGCCCTCCTCGACGGCGCGCGCAACCGTACTTGGGGCTGGCTCCCCGGCTTCCGCAACCGCGAGAAAGCCCTCGAGTATTTCGAAATCATTTTGGCCACCGCCCCCTACAGCGACTACGCGCCGCTCGCGCTCATGAACATCGCCCGCGGTCACCAGAAACTCCGCCAAACCGAGGAAGCCATCGACGCCCTCGACCGCATGATCAACAACTACCCCCAGAGTCTCCTCGCGCCCGACGCCTATCTGAAACTCGCCCAAGCCCACGCTAGTCTCGTCGAAGGCCCCTACTACGACCAAGGCTCCACCAAGGAAGCCGTCACCTACTTCGAGGATTTCATGATCCTCTTCCCGAGTGACACCAACATCGCCTCCGCCGCCACGGGCCTCGACAAAATGAAAGTCGTCCTCGCCGAGAGTAAAATGAAGATCGGCGACTTCTACTTCTATCGCCGCAACAATTTCAAAGCAGCCAAGGTTTTCTACAACGAAGCCATCACCGCCTATCCCGACTCCACTGTCGCCAAGCGCGCCAAGCTCCGCCTCGCCGACGTCGAAAACAAGGCCGCCGGCAAACCCGTCGCCCCAGAAAGCGGTAAGAAAAAGCGCTTCTGGCTCTTTTGAGCGCGACCTGTTCCGCCCCGCGCCGCCCTCGCGGTTCCTTACGCTTTTCCGCCATCCGGGTCTTATCCATGAAATCCGTGGTTCAATTCCGACTTTCAGCTTTCATCCTTCTCGCGACCCTGCTGCTCGCCGGCTGCGCGCACTATCAGCTCGGCACCGGCGGCAAACTCGCCTTCACGACGCTCTACGTTGAGCCAGTCGGCACCAAGGTTCTGCTGCCCCAAGCCCAGGCTCTCGTCAGCTCGCAGCTCCGCAGTGCGTTCAACCGCGATGGCCGGGTCACGCTCGTCAATTCGCCCGAAGCCGCCGACGCCACGCTGAAAGTTGTCCTGTCCGATTTCCGCCGCGAAGTCGCCGCCCAACGCACCGGGACCACGGGCGATTCCGGTCTCGCCCGCAAATTCACGATCACCCTCGGTGCGACCGCCACGCTGACCGACAATCGCGCCCACCGCGCGCTGTTCACCGATCGCCCCGTCAACGCCCATCGCGACACCTTCACCGACGGCGGCCAAATTCAGTCCGAATATCAAAGCCTCCCTCTCCTCGCCGACGCGCTCGCCGACAAGCTCACCCACGCCGTCCTCGACGTCTGGTGAGCGACCGGATTTCTATTCGGCCGCGCCGATGAAAACTCTGCTGGCCATTCTTGCTTTTGCGTCGGCGCTTTCGTCTGCCGCAGTAGCCGCCGTCTCCCCCGCTGATTTTACCCGTGCCTACACAAAGTCACTCCGACACGCTGCTCCGAGCTTAAACGTAGTGCTCGTGAAAGATCTTGAGTTGCGCGTCACAGGTCCTTCCCAAAGCGAGCAAATCGTCTTTCTCGATAATGCTTACCAAGCCTACAAAGAAGCCCCAACTGCGGGCCATGATGTGATCAGTCGATATGTGACGGCTTTGGTTGAATCGGTGAACACATCATCGAGCGAACTGCAACGCGACCGGATCGTCCCCATCATCAAGGATCGCGCCTGGTTGGAAGAAATTCGCGCGGGAGCAAAATCCAAAGGAGAAAACCCGGCGAAGCTCAAACAAGTGTGGGAAGACTACAACGACGACCTCGTGATTGTTTACGCAGAAGACAGCCCAAAAAACATCCGCTACTTTGGCGCGGAGGATCTCGCGAAAATTAAACTAGCACCCGCCGACCTGCGCGAACTGGCAGTGCAAAATCTGCGCCGACTCCTGCCCAACGTCGAACTGAGAGGTAGCGGTGACCGCTATATCCTGACCGCCGGTGGCGATTACGAAGCAAGTTTTCTCTTGGCCAGCCAGATTTGGTCTAGTGATCAGATCAAGGTGCCGGGCGAGATCGTTGTCGCCATCCCCGCGCGCGACATGCTGCTCATTACCGGTAGCAATAGCCGCGATGGAATTGCAGCTGTGCGCAAGCAAGCCGCCGAGATCGCGCGCACTGCGCCCTATCGGCTCACGCCGCAACTTTTCGTGTTTCGAGGTGGAAAATTTGTGCCGTTCAAGGAGTGATTGGGCGATGCACGCGCCCCTTCTCGCCCCTTCCCTCCTCGCCGGCGATCACGCCCACCTCGGCGCCAGCGCCCGCGCCGTCGAAAACCTCGGCCTCGCCTGGCTCCACTGCGACATCATGGACGGCCACTTCGTGCCGAACCTCTCCTTCGGCCCCGAGACTCTCGCCGCCCTCCGCCGCACGGGCTCGAAATTGTTTTTCGACACCCATCTCATGCTCTCCGAGCCGCAACGCTACGTGGAAGCCTTTGCCAAGGCCGGAGCCAATAACATCAGCATCCACATCGAGCCGGCCTACGACCACGCCGCCACGCTCGCTCAAATCAAATCGCTCGGCTGCCAGTGCGGCATCGTCCTCAACCCCGGCACTCCCGCCAGCGCCATCGAACCCTTCCTCGATCAAGTTGATCTCGTCCTCGTGATGACCGTGCAACCGGGCTTCGGCGGCCAATCCTTCCGGCGCGACCAGCTGCCCAAGCTCGCCCAAATCTCCTCGTGGCGCCGCGAGCGAAAATTGAATTTCCGCCTCGAGGTCGACGGCGGCATCGATCTCGCCAACGCCGCCGAATGCCGTGCCTCCGGCGCCGACACCTTTGTCGCCGGCACCTCTTTCTTCAAAAGCGCTGACCAAGCCGCCTTCGTCGCCGCTTTCGCCAAACTGTGACGCCACTTCCTTCCCAGCGCTAACCCTTCCACTGCCACCTGCAGCCGGTATGATCATGGGGCTCCCGTTATGTCCCGCGTTATCGAAGTTCTCATTTCATCTTCGCCCGCCTCGCCCATGGAATCATGCGCGCAAGCGCAGGCGATTCCCGGCCACGGATTAGTGGGCGACCGCTACTTTATCGGCACTGGCACCTTCGCCAAAAAACCGCAGCTGCCCGACTTTGAGATTACGCTGGTCGAAAGCGAAGCCATCGAGGCTTTCTCCCGCGAAAGCGGCCTCGCTTTTACGGCCCATCACGCTCGCCGCAATCTCGTGACCCGCGGTGTCGCGCTGAACGATCTCGTCGACGTCGAATTTTCCGTGGGCTCCGTCCGGATCAAAGGCCTGCGCCTCTGCGAACCGTGCAACTACCTCGCGAAGTCGACTTCGCCGGCTGTGCTTCGCGGCCTCCTTCACCGCGGCGGATTGCGCGCCCAAATCCTAACCGAAGGCACGATCCGCGTCGGCGATGCGCTCACGCGCGGCTGACCACCCGCGCAGCGCGATGCCTTCTCCCGTCCACGACTCCACCCACGACGGCTACCTGATCTCCGACGATCCCGCGCGGCTCGATCTCGACGCGATCCATGCCTACCTCTCCCGCAGCTATTGGGCCGCGAACCGCTCGCGCGAAGTCATCGAGCGCTCCGTCGCCCACTCGCTCTGCATCGGCACCTACGCGCCCGACGACGGTGCACAAGTGGGCCTCGTGCGCGTCGTGACCGACTATGCCACCTTCGCATATCTCTGCGACGTTTACGTCCTCGAAGCGCACCGCCGCCGTGGACTCTCCAAAGCCGCGCTCCGCTTCGTCGATACCCACCCACGCCTGCAAAATCTCCGGCGCTTCCACCTCGTCACGCAGGACGCCCACGGCCTCTACACGCAGTTCGGCTTCAAGCCTCTCGAAAATCCCGAGCGCCACATGGAGCGCCGCAGCCAAGTTTGAGCGTCGGTCAAATATCCCGAATGGAGACGGGGTGCCCTCG